>NZ_JASCPT010000125.1:0-15736 GCF_029959775.1 Pseudomonas sp. PS01270
GAGCCTGCTCGCGAAAGCGTCATTCCGGCCGACATCACCCTTGACTGACCCACCACTTTCGCGAGCAGGCTCGCTCCCACAGGGTTCTTTATTGCCTTGGCATCTGCTGGTCTATGCCGACGACAACGTCAGGCTGATGGGCTTTCACACCCACGCGCAGGAAACGCCGGCGACCGAACTGCCGAGCCTGGAACACTGGCCTTATCTGGCGCCGGAACAGCTGCAGCACGACGGCGTCGATTCCGATGAGCGCAGCGACGTCTATGCGCTGTCGGCAATCATTTATGAGGCGCTGACCGCGCGCCCGCCGCTGATCGCTCGCGACGCCTCGCAATGGCTGCATGTGCACGCCGCCGTCCAGCCTTTGTCGCCAGGGCAATACCAACCCGACCTGCCGCAAGGCATTTGTCATGTGCTGCTCAAAGGCCTGGCCAAGGAGCCGGACGCGCGCTATCAAAGCATCGAATCGCTGGCCGCCGATCTGACCTGGTGCCTGCGGCAATGGCAGAAAAAAGGCCAGATCGAAGCGTTCCGCCTCGGTGCCTTCGACGCGCGCGCAACGGCCACGCGCGGCGAGCTGCTGTTCGGTCGTGATGACGAACGCAAGCAGCTGCTCGAACAGATTCAGCGCGTGCGCAGCGACGGCATCGCCCGTGTGCTGCTCGTCGCCGGTGCGCCGGGGGCGGGCAAGTCGACGCTGATCCAGCAAGTCCTGCGTAGCCAGGCACCCGGTTATTGGGCCAGCGGCAAGATCGAACTGCTGAACAATGACCGTCCCTTCGCGCCGCTGGCGCAGATTTTTCAGTCTCTGATCAGCCAAGTGTTGACCAAGCCCACGCTGGCCTTGCAGGCCTTGGCCGAGCAACTGCGCGAAACCCTCAAGGGCCGTGGCCGCTTGCTGCTGGACCTGGCGCCGGAAGCCGAACTGCTGATTGGCGCCACCGCCGAACTGCCGAACATGCCGGCGCGCCACGCCCTGGATCGGGTTAATCGGGCGCTGCTCGATGTGCTCGAAGTCTTTGCGCAACCGGGGCATCCGCTGCTGCTGTTTATCGACGACTTGCAGTGGGCTGACGACTCGACGCAGGCGTTTCTCAAAGCCTTTATCGCCCGACCGACGCGGCATCTGCTGCTGGTTCTGGCGTATCGCGAGGGCGAGTTGACGGAGCATCCGGGCGGCTGGCTCGATGAGATGCGCAGAGCACCCGCGCTGCCAGTCAGTGACCTTCGACTAGGGCCGCTGTCGGTGCAGGCCGTTGCGCAACTGATGGCGGTCGAACTCGATGCTGACGTCGACAACCTCGAGGCGCTGGCCCGCGTCGTGCACTTCAAAACCGCCGGCAATCCGTTGTTCGTCAGCCAGGTGGCGCGCGCGTTGGTGGACGAGCGTCTGCTGCGTTTCGACGCGACGACGCGGCGCTGGGTGTGGAATCAGGCCGAAGTGAACGGCTATCGCTACGCCGACAACGTGGCCGAATTGATGGTGCAACGCTTGCTGCGTCTGCCGGCCAGTGCCCGTGAGGTGTTGCGCACCGCGGGTTACGTCGGTGGCCGCTGTGACGAAACGCTGTTGGGCGATTTGCTGGGGGACGATCCTGCGCAATTGCTGCGTGACGTGGATTATCTGGTCAGCGCCGGATTTCTCCTGCGCGAGCCGGGCCAACTGCTGTTTCCCCACGATCGCGTGTTGGAAGCCGCCGCTGCGCTGACCGCGCCGGCGGGGCGTTCCGCTGAGCATGCGCGCATCGCAGCCGCCATGCTCGATCAATGTGGCGAGCAGCGGCAGGCGCGGGTCTTCGACATCGCCAGTCAGATTCAGCGCAGCGCCGGCAATGCGCTGCAAGCGCCTCGACGCGCTGAATTCATCCAGTTATTGCTCGAAGCTGCCGAGCGCGCCCGCGATAGCGCTGCTGTCGAGCAGGCCGTGGATTATCTGCGCAGCGCCGAGGTGTTACTCGGCGACAACGGCTGGACGCAGCTCTACCAGCAAGCCTTCGCGGCGCGCTGGCTGGCAGCCGACTGCGCGATGTTGCTGGCGGATCTGCCCGGCGCGCAACAGCGTCTCGACGATTGCCTGGAACACGCTGCCACCGTGCTGGACCGCGCGAAAACCTACCGCCTGCGCGCCAGCCTGCGCACCTTGCATTCCGATTACCACGGCGCGATCGGCGAAGCGCTGGCCGGTCTTGCGTTGCTCGACATTGACCTGCAGCGACAACCCTCGAAGGCGCAACTGGGCGAAGCGTTCGAACGGGTTCGGCAATTGGTCGGTGCGCGACGGATCGCTGAGTTGACGGCGTTGCCCAAAGCCAACGAGCCGCGAATCGAAGTGGCCATGGAGCTGCTGAGCACGCTGATCGCCTCGTTCTTCGTGCAGGACGACATTGCTTTTCTGCACCTGGCGAAGATGGTCGAACTGACTTTGCTCCATGGCACCACGCCGAGCAGCGGCTACGGTTTCGCCTGGTACGGCGTGATGATCGCCGACCGTTATGGCGAATATCTGGACGGTGTTGCTTTCGCCGAACTGGCGCTCGATCTGACTGATCTGCACGGCTATGAGGCGGGGCGCACCGGCACGCTGGTGGCGCTGGATCAGGTCAGCGCGTGGACCCGGCCGATGGCTTACGCGCGGCAGAAGGCTTTCGCCGCGTTTGAGTGCGGTCAGGCCGGCGGCGATCTGGGCATGTCGTGTTACGCCTGCAACCACATCGGCTCCGATCTGCTGTTCATGGGCGAGCCGCTGCCAAACGTGTTGAACGAGCTGGACGTCGGCCTGAGTTGGGTGCGGCAGTTTCACTACATCGACATCGAGCGCATTCTGCTGGCGCAACAGGCGTTCGCCAGCGATTTGCGCAATGGGCCTGAGCCTCGTTCGATCGCAATGCTGGAGGCTTTGGAACATGACCGCTTCGGCCCGCTGCATCGCGACCGCGTTTCACAGCCGACGCTGTTGTGGATGTGGTTGTATTCGGGCATGTCGGCGTTCTATTTCGGTGAAGTGCGTTACGCGTTGCGCCGTTTCGAAGACGCCGAGGCGTTGACGTGGTCGCTGCCGGCGCACATTGATCTGGCGCATTACTACCTGTTCTACAGCTTGGCACTGGCCAGTCCCGAGGCGCCGGGCTCTGTTGCCGAAAAACTGCAGAAACTGGAGCAGCAACGGCAGCGTTTTCTGCCATGGGTCGAGCTCAATCCTTCAACCTTCAGCAACAAACTGCTGCTGATCGAAGGCGCGATGGCCCGCGTGCGCGGCGAAGGGCTGGCCGCCATTCGCTGCTTCGACCAAGCGCAAATCGCGGCGGCCGCTGCCGGATTTATCCATGAGCAAGCACTGGCACATGAACAACTGGCCGAGGTCTGCCTGGCCAACGGCCTGGTCTCCGGCACGCATCATCACCTGCGTGTTGCGCGCGACTGCTATGTGCTGTGGGGCGCTGAAGCCAAGGCGCGCCAGCTCGAAGCGCAGCATCCGTTTCTCGCCCACGAGCATACCCTTCAAGCGGGAACGCCGGTGACGCGGGTGCGCCTTGATCTGGAAGTCGGCATTGAAGCGGCACGCGCGGTCTCGCAAGAGGTGTTGCTCGATCGGCTGGTGGAGACCTTGATGAATCACTTGATGATTCAGGCCGGTGCCGACCGCGGCGCGCTGCTGTTGGTCGCCGAGGGTGAGTTGCAATTGGCCGCTGCCGCGCATGTCGAGGCGGGCAACGTGCGGGTCAGTCAGGACAACGATCGCTCGCTGGAGCAGATTGCGCCGGTTTCAGTGCTCAATTCGACCATGCGCACGCGCACGCCGCTGGTGCTCGACGATGCCCGCGCCGACTGCCCGCAAGCTTACAGCGCTGACTTGCGCGAGCGGCAGACGCGCTCGCTGATGTGCCTGCCGTTGCTCAAGCAAGGCGCGCTGATCGGTCTGGTGTATCTGGAAAACAGCCTGGTACCGAAGCTGTTCAGCGCCGAACGCCTGACCATGCTGGAAATCCTCGCCTCGCAGGCAGCGGTGTCGCTGCAGACCGCGCGGCTCTACGCGCAACTGGTCGAAGACAACCGCTTGCGCGCGCAGATGGAAGCCGACTTGCGCAGCTCGCGGGCGGAACTGGCGCGCAACTCGCACCTGAAAATGATGGGCGAACTGTCGGCCTCGATCGCCCACGAAATCAGCCAGCCGCTGCTGGGCATTTCATCGAACGCCTCGGCCAGTCTGCGCTGGCTCAAGCGCGACACGCCTGATCTCGACGAGGCTATTCAGGGACTGGAAGACATCCGCTCCGACAGCGCCCGTGCCACCGAGATCGTCCAGGCCCTGCGCGCATTGGCCAGGCAGGCGCCGTTGCAACGATTGCCGGTGTCGATTGACGCGTTGATCGGTGAGGTCGTGCAACTGACGGCCAGCGATGTGCACAATCGCGGGGTGAGCTTGCACACGCAACTCAACGCTGCTGACCCGGTGCTGGGGGATCGGGTGCAGATCCAGCAGGTGATCTACAACCTGATCGTCAACGCGCTGGAAGCGATGGCTGGGCAGGGCGTGACTGACGGGCGCCTGGTGATTGAGTCGACGCTGTCCGATGGGCAGGTCTGCGTGGCTTTTCAAGACAACGGGCCGGGGATCGCCGAGCATCAGCGTGAAGAAATTTTCGATGCGTTCTTCACCACCAAGGGCAGCGGCATGGGCATGGGCCTGGCGATTTGCCGAACGGTGATTGGCGCCCATGGCGGGACGTTGCGCGTGGAAGACAGCGAAGAGGGCGCGCGGATCTGCTTCAGACTGCCGCTTGCGCCGGACGCCAGGATCAAAAGCCCCTCACCCTAACCCTCTCCCGGAGGGAGAGGGGACTGACCGGGGTGTTTGGGGGAGATACGCCGACGTGAAAGTCCGAGTTGAACTCAGGATTGGAAAAGCACACAAATCGGCTCCCTCTCCCTAGGGAGAGGGCTGGGGTGAGGGGGGAGTTCACCGCCGTACCAACGCCGACCACCAGCGCTCTACCGCAAAAAAAAGCCGCGAAAAATCGCGGCCAAAAGGGAGGAGTGAACAAAACCCTTTGAAATTCCACTCAGGGCCGCAGTTCCGTCAAGCGCTGGCCCATCGTCGAATTCAGCAACCCATCGCTGAGCCGCCAAACATCCGCATCCACCGGCGCCACCCGCGCTCCGCACATCAGTTGGCGCCAGACCTTCGGCGGCATCCCCACCATGCGCCCGAACGTGCGGGTGAAGTGCGAGTGATCGGAAAATCCGCATTCATAAACAATCTCGGTAATCGCCATCGAGGTCAGCAAAAGCCCTTTGGCCTTGTCGATCTTCATCTTCAGCATCCATTCCTGAGGCGAGCAGCCGGTGACGATCTTGAACGCCCGGGAAAAGTGGCTGCGTGAAAGATTGCAATGTTCGGCAATCTCGCTGACGCGCAGGCTGCGGCTCAGATCGTGCAGCATGTAGGCCTTGGCGCGGCGTTCCTGCCAGCCGGACAGTGCGCCCAGTGGGCGCGCCAGGTGGCAGGAAGGGTCTGACTTCACCGATTGCGGGTTCATGGCGGCTCTCCTGATCGATGGGCAAAGTCTGGCCGCAGGCTTTATTTAAAGTCCTTAAACAAACCTTAAAAGTTATGAAGCCCAAGCCTCAGGCGTGAAACGGATAATCGACATAACCACGCTGATCGCCGCCGAAGAAACTGCTCGGATCCGGCGTGTTCAGTTCAAGCCCGTCGTGCAGCCGACGCGGCAGGTCCGGGTTGGCCAAAAATGGCCGGCCAAAGGCGATGATGTCGGCGCGATCGGCGTTCAGCGCCTGTTCGGCGGACTCGGCGTCGTAACCGCCAGCGAGGATCAGCACGCCGTTCCAGGTCTGGCGCAGCTGGGCAATGATCGCGTCCCAGCGAGGGTCGAAGTTTTCGTCCTTGACCGTGCCGACCATGGCCGGCTCGACCAGGTGCAGGTAGGCCAGATTCCACTGGTTGAGCGCCTCGACCAGATAACCGAAGGTCGCTTCAGGCGTGTCATCGCCCATGCCCATGAAGCGGCCCATTGGCGTCAGACGCACGCCGACGCGCTCGGCGCCGACTTCATCAGCGACGGCAGCGACCACTTCGAGCAGAAACCGCGCACGGTTTTCCACACTGCCGCCATAGGCGTCATCACGCTGGTTGCTGTTGCTGTTGAGAAACTGGTCGAGCAGATAACCGTTGCCGGCATGGATCTCCACGCCGTCCATGCCAGCGTTCAACGCGTTGCGCGCAGCGCGGCGATAGTCTTCGACGATGTCGGCGATTTCCGCCGTTTCGAGAGCGCGCGGCACTGGCACATCACCCCACACGCCATTGCCTTGTTCATCGACGATAAAGGTCTTGCCCGGCACTGGCAGGGCGCTTGGCGCCACTGGCAAACCGGCGTCAGGCTGGAAACTCGGGTGGGAAACCCGGCCGACGTGCCACAGCTGCATGAAGATCAGACCGTCGGCCTCGTGCACCGCCGTGCTGACTTCGCGCCAGGCCTGCACTTGCGCATCGGTGTAGATCCCCGGCGTCCACGCATAGCCCTGGCCTTGCTGAGAAATCTGCGTGGCCTCGGTGATGATCAGCGCGGCACTGGCGCGTTGGCGGTAGTACTCGGCGTTCATTGCGGTCGGCACGTCGCCCGGCTGGCCAGCGCGCGAGCGGGTCAGGGGCGCCATCGCCACACGATGGGCAAGGGTGTAAGGGCCGAGTGCGATGGGTTGAAACAGGCGACGGGTCATGGGTAGCTCCGGATTTCGATGAGTAGGGTTCAAGCGCGGCAGCCAGGTGCCGCGCGCTGTGCAGGTAACTTAACCGGGGGTGGCGGGGCTGATAATCCGTGGCCGGCGCTACGCAGTTTTGCGCGCAACGCAACGGCACCCGCGCTCATCGCTGATGAACGCGGGCGTGGTTCAGGCGGGTTGGGTCGAGCGAGTCAGCGGCAGATTCAGCCAGCGCCGGCCGGTGGCATTGCTGACCGCGTTGCCGAGCGCAGCAGCCATTGGCCCTTGGACGATTTCGGCAGCACCGAGGAAGGGTTCGCCCGGTTGATCAAGCAAATGCACGTCGACTTTTTTTGGCAATTGCGTAAAGCGCAGAATCGGATAACCGCTCCAGTCGTAGCTGCGAATGCCGCCGGCGTCGTAGGCGACTTTTTCGTAGAGCGTCCAGCTGGCCGACTGGACGATGCCGCCCTCGACCTGATTGCGCAGGCCATCTGGGCTGACAATCTGGCCAACATCGACCGCCGTTACCACATGATCGACACGGATCTCGCCAGTCTGCGGATGCACCCGCAGTTTCACCGCGAGGGCGCAGTAACCCATGATGTTTTTGTAGCGGGCGAAGGCAAAACCGATTCCCGCGCCGGGTTCGCTGCTCTTGTGGGGCCAGCCGATTTCGTCACGCACGCGCTTAATCACAGCCTGGGCACGTGGGTCGCGCAGATGCGCCAGGCGTAACGCCAGCGGATCGAGCCCGGCCTTGATCGCCAACTCATCAATACCTGCCTCGATGGCGAAGATGTTGATGTGCGCACCGAGCGAGCGCATGGCCGAAGTGCGGAACGGCATGGTGGTGACGAAGTTCATGTTGATCCGCGTCGCACCCAGCTCGTACAGCGGCACCGCGTTGCGATCGCCATCACCTTCGGGCTGGGCGATTGGCACCGACGGCGCCGAGGCGAAGGGTTTCGCCAACAGGCGTGCCGGCAGCAGGCGCCCGGCATTGACGATGCGTTCGTTGTGCGGCGTGGTCCACAGCTCGTAGTTCCAGTCCTGCAAACGGCCCTGACTGAGGCCGGCATCGACTTCGGTGACCATCGCCGAACTGTACGGCTCCCAGAGATTTTCCTGCTCGCGCATCCATTGGACCCTGACCGGCGTGCCCGGCAGGCGCATGGCGATCAGCGCGGCATCGGCGGCGGCATCATCGGCGCCGTTGTGGCCGTAGCAACCCGAGCCTTCGGTATGAATGCAGCGCACGCGGTCCGGCGGCAGCCGCAGCATCTCGGCGATACCGGCGCGCAGCGGATAGACGCCCTGGGTGTGGGTCCACACTGTGAGCACGCCGTCGTTGAACCAGGCCACCGCACAGGACGGGCCGATCGAACCGTGCATCAAATATTGCTTGGTCACCCGCGCTTTGAAACGCGTTTCGGTCGCGCCGCCGGGATTGCCGTTGTTGCTGATCGGATAGCGCTTGGAGGGCAATTGCTTGAGCAAATCATGAATCCCGGCGGCTTCGGGAATCGCCTCGCCGCCACTCCACTTGGCACTTTCCATGCCGGCGCGCATGGCCTTGATCGCTTGCCACTCATCATGGGCGACCACGGCCAGATAGTTGCCGTCGCGAATCACTTTGACCACGCCGTTCAACGCCTCGATGGACGCGGCATCGAACGCCTGAAGCGTGCAGCCGGGACGCGGCGGGCGGATGACACGCGCGTGCAGCATGCCCGGCAGGCGCATGTCCTGCACAAATGCCGCGCCGCCGCTGACCTTGGCCGGAATGTCCAGGCGCGGCAGGTTGTGGCCGATCAGTTTGAAATCGGCCGCCGCCATCGCCGGTGATTGCGCCTTGGCGTACTGGTGCACATCGACATGCCTGACCGCGTCGGCATAAGCCATGCGCTGGCCGGTCGGCCCTTCGATGATGCCGTCGCGAGTGCTCAGTTGCACAGCGTCGATTTGCCAGCTGCGCGCGGCGGCGTCGACGAGCATTTCTCGCACCTGCGCGGCAGCGTTGTACAGCGCGGTGCCGCTGTCGAAAATGCTGTGGCTGCCGGCGGTGTAGCCTTCGTTGGGCGTCAGCGCGGTGTCGGCGGTGAGCAAGTTGATCGCGCTGGCCGGCACCTGCAAACGCTCGGCGGCGATTTGCAGCAACGCGGTTTTCACCCCG
This sequence comes from Pseudomonas sp. PS01270, assembly GCF_029959775.1. Classification (NCBI taxonomy): domain Bacteria; kingdom Pseudomonadati; phylum Pseudomonadota; class Gammaproteobacteria; order Pseudomonadales; family Pseudomonadaceae; genus Pseudomonas; species Pseudomonas sp. PS01270. The sequence goes on from NZ_JASCPT010000125.1 coordinate 8,897, forward strand.
GTGCCCAGTTCGACCTTGCCGGTGTACACGGTGATGCCGTCGGCGCCGATGCGAATCCACGCGTCGAGGTATGGGTTGGTGCGCAGGCTGCCGGGCAGATCGGGGGCCAGCACCACGGTGCCAAGGGTGTCGACTTCGGTGTCGGCCAAGGCACGCCGCGCTATCGGCATCAGGGTGAAGGCCATGAGCAGCGCGCCGCCACGCAGAAAGGCCCGGCGGCTGGGGTTCAAGCCGTTTGCTTCGCTCATGTCCGGCTCCCGTTGTGCCCGGCCACCTGCTTGATCGCCTCGATGATGCGCAAATGGGTGCCGCAACGGCACAGATTGCCGGCCATGTGTTCGCGGATGGTTTGTTCGTCCGGGTGCGGGTCACGTTCGAGCAACGTTTGCGCGCGCATCAGCATGCCGGCGATGCAGTAACCGCATTGTGCGGCCTGCTTGTCGATAAATGCCGCCTGCAACGGGCCGGGTTTCTCTGCGCTGCCGAGGCTTTCCACGGTGCGGATCTTTTTCCCCTCAAGGCCTGCGCACGGCGTCAGGCAGGCGAAAACTGGCTGGTCGTCGACGATCACCGTGCACGCGCCGCACTGGCCCAGGCCGCAGCCGTACTTGGCGCCGTTGAGGTTCAAGTGATTGCGCAGCGCGTACAGCAGCGGCATGTCCGGTTCCAGCTCCAGCGCTTGGGCGGCTCCATTGACGGTGAGAGTGATCTGGCTCATTTCGTCTCCTGACGTAACGCTTCAATAGTGGAAGAAAGGTCGGCCCATGGCTGATCGGGTCTGGCTTGCTCGCGCAAGTACGCGGCGAGTGCGCCGAGCTGGGCGTTGTCGAGGCTGGCGGCGAACGGCGGCATCACCGGGCCGGGGGCGCCGGGAATGGCGGGCACGCCTTCAAGCACGGTCTTGAGAAAGTTGCGCGAGCTGGCCGCTTGCAGCGCCGAAGTGCCTTGCAGGCCTGGGCGGCCGTCGATTTCACGCATCGGCGCGGCGGGTGCGTGACATCCGGCGCAGGCGCTGCTGAAGAGCAGGGCGCCGGTTGTGTGATCCGCTGGAATACCTGGCTGCTTTTTCGCGGTGGTTTCGCTCACCGCGTGCGGGTTTTGCAGGCTCAGCAGGTAGTCGGCAATCGCTTCGGCTTCACTGGCCGGCAAGCGCGCCAGACTCAGGCTGACCGGGCGCATCGGGCCGGCGGGTGTGCCGTGACCATCGACGACATCGGCGCGCAGATAGCCGACCAATTGCTCGCGATTCCACGGATTGGCGCGTTGGCCGAGGCCGACCAGTGCCGGCGCTTCCCAGCCATCAACGCTGCCGCCCTTCAAATACTCCGAGGATTTCTCCGCGCCAATCAGGTTCAGCGGCGAATGGCAGCCGGCGCAGTGGCCCGGGCCGTCGACCAGATAGCGTCCGCGATTCCATGCCGCGCTGTGTTCGGCCAGCGGCGTCAGTGGCTCGCCATGCAGAAACAGCAGGTTCCAGAACGACACCAGCGGGCGGATGTTCATCGGGAAATTCATCTGGTTCTGCCGCGCCGGGGCGTGTACGGCGGGGCCGCTCATCAAGTAGGCATAGGCGTCGGCGATGTCTTCGGAGCTCATGCGCCGGTAGTGCACGTAAGGAAACGCCGGGTAGAGAAAGTGGCCGTCGCGGGCAATGCCTTCACGCATCGCCCGCTCGAAGGCCGGCAATGACCATTCGCCGATGCCGGTCTGCGCATCCGGGGTGATGTTGGTGCTGTATAGCGTGCCGAACGGCGTCACCAGCGGCAGCCCGCCAGCCAGGTATTCGCCGCCGGGGCGGGTATGGCACACCGCGCAGTCGCCGGCCTCGACCACCCGTGCGCCGCGTTGCAACTGCGCAGTATCGAATGACGTGGGGCGTTTGATTGGCGCGATCGCCGGGCGCCACATCAGCGCGACGGCGACGATCAGACCGATCACCGCGAGCACGGCGACGCTGATCCACAGGGTTCTGGAGTTGAGCAAATGGCTGTTCATGGTCGGCAGAAAAACGCGGCGGACAGTGGCAGGACGAGTGCAGTGCGGGTCATGGAAACGCTCCTTGTAGCAGCCGGGGGAAGGGCGCCGATGCGGACGTCAGCGCCAGGGCCAAAGCGTAGAGAAGACGCTTGCAGCGGAGAATCACCGGCCCACGCAACAGCGCGTTGCGCCACAAGCAACGTTGCGCGCCGCGCATCAGTGCGTTGCCAGTGGCACGGATTCTCGCTGCCGCCGGCTGACCGTAGCCTTGGCAAAACTTTCCCGAACTCAACGAGGTGTCACCATGCTTACGGGCAACCCTGCCGTTGCGGCCCCGGCCGAACAGCCTGCTTCACTCTCCGGCCTGATGGTCGCGTTTCTGGCCTTCTGCTGCGGCGCGGTCGTCGCCAACCTGTATTACGCACAACCCATCGTCGAACTGATCGCGCCGCAGATCGGCCTGTCCAGCGCCAATGCCAGCCTGATCGTGTCGCTGACGCAGTTCGGTTACGCGCTGGGCTTGTTGCTGCTGGTGCCGCTGGCCGACCTGATGGAAAACCGCCGTCTGGTGGTCGGCTTCACCCTCGCCGCCAGCGTGACGTTGCTGTGCGCTGGCCTGACCCATTCGCCGTCGCTGTTTCTGATCTTGTCCTTGCTGATCGGCCTGACCTCAGTCGCCGTGCAGATTCTTGTGCCGCTGGCCGCGCATCTGGCCCCGGAAGCCAGTCGTGGCCGCGTCGTCGGCAATATCATGAGCGGCCTGCTCCTGGGGATTCTGCTGTCGCGGCCGCTGTCGAGTCTGTTGGTTGAAGTGTTCGGCTGGCGCGGGGTGTTTTACAGCGCGGCGGCACTGATGGCGGTGATCGCGTTGATTACCGCTGTGGCATTGCCGCGCCGGGTACCGACGCATAAAGCCACTTATGTCGCGTTGATCGGTTCGGTGTTTGCCCTGGCCCGGCGCTTTTCTGTGTTGCGCCAGCGTTCGCTGTATCAGGGTTTGCTGTTCGCCAGTTTCAGCCTGTTCTGGACCCTCGCGCCAATTGAGCTGATGCGTCATCACGGCTTCAGCCAAGCGCAAGTGGCGATCTTCGCACTGGTCGGTGCGGTGGGTGCGATTGCGGCGCCGATCGCCGGGCGTCTGGCCGATGCCGGGCACGGTCGTCGCGGTACCCTGGTGGCGTTGCTGCTGGCGCCGCTGTCACTGTTGATCGCCGCGCTGCCGGGCAGTGGTTACGTGTGGCTGGTGGTGTGTGCGGTGCTGCTGGATTTTGCCGTGCAGCTGAACATGGTCCTCGGCCAGCGCGAGGTCTACGCCCTCGACCCGCACAGCCGCGCCCGCCTGAATGCGGTGTACATGACCAGCATCTTCGTCGGCGGCGCGCTCGGTTCACTGGTCGCCAGCCCGCTGTACGAACACTTCGGCTGGAACCTCTCGGCCGTAGCCGTGGCGGTGTTGCCGGCGCTGGCGCTGGCATTGTTCCTGAGTCGCAAGGCTGAGCGCAGCTGAATCTCACAAACAACCCAAAACCCCTGTAGGAGTGAGCCTGCTCGCGATGGCGGAGTGTCAGTCGATAAATTGGTGACTGATCCACCGCATTCGCGAGCAAGCTCGCTCCCACAGGGTTTTGGGTGCACCGGTTGATCGCTGGCCCGCCACAAAGCCATTGTGGCAACGAGGTACTCGAGATGGACTTGTTTCCCGCACCAGGCGCCCTCAAGCACGACGATACAAGACGTGTGGCTGGCGCTGATGCACAATCAGCGGCGTTCTCTCACCACCGGACCCCGCTTATGGACAAGTTGCTGGCATTGAAGATGTTTGTTGAAACCGTGCGCTGCGGGGGCTATTCCTCGGCGGCGCGCAAGCTTGGGATTTCGACGTCTTCGGTGACACGGCAAGTGGCGGGGCTGGAAAACGAGTTGGGCGCCAGCCTGCTCAATCGCACCACGCGCAACACCAGCGTGACCGTCGCCGGCCAGACCTATTTCGAGAAAGCCGTGGCGATTCTTGATGCCATCGACGAAGCCGACGCGGTGGTCGCCGATCGTGGCAGCGATGCCCAAGGCCGCTTGCGCATCAGCGTGCCGGTGGAGTTTGGCCGGCGGCTGATCGCGCCGCACCTGAGCCGCCTGCTTGAACGCCATCCGGGGCTGGAGATCAGCCTGTCGCTGAGCGATCAGGTCAGCGATTTGCTCAGCGAGCAGATCGACGTTTCGGTGCGGCTCGGCTCGACGGTGGTCAGCGAAGACATCGTCAGCAAACGCGTCGGCCACTTTCAGCGTTGGATTGTCGCCAGCCCGGATTATCTGGCGCGCAGCGGCGTGCTCGAACATCCGCGGGATCTGCTCGAGCATCAATGCCTGCGTTTCGATTACGGCGGCAGCCATCACCACTGGACCTTTCAGGGCGACGAAGAGCCGATTCAGCTCAACGTCCAGGGTCGCCTGCAAAGCAACAACGCCGACATCCTGCGCGAAGCCGCGATTGGCGGTGGCGGGGTGGCGTTGCTGGCCGACTGGCTGGTGCGCGACGACGTCACCGCCGGGCGCCTGACGCGCTTGCTTGAGCACTACGAGGTCAATCCCGGCAGCGCCAGCAGTTGCATCAACGCGCTGTACTTGCCCAACCACCGTGGTTCGAGCCGGATCAACGTGTTCATCGATTTTCTGGTGGAAATCCTCAAACCCGCCGCACCCGCTGCTTAGCACTGCACACTCTGTTGCTGCAGCCGCTGCACACTGCTTGTATGCTTGCGCCCCGGAACACGTGGCCGCCGTGAGTGCCGACGTTCGAATGATGGCTGGAATGGATACCGGACTTCCTTAAGGTACTGACGTGAAGCGTGATACTCGCCTTGTAATGCTCCTGCTGCTGGTGATCGGCTGTTCCCTGACTTCGCTGACGATCTGGAAAGTCTGGTCTTCGCGCGAGCGTGCGCTGGCCGAGGTCGACGTGCATGGCCTGAACCTGACCCAGGCGCTCAACACCTACACCGAAGGCATCGTCCGGCAAAGCTCGCTGCTCTTGCTCGGGCTGGTCGAGCGTCTGGAAACCGAGGGCAACGGCCCGGCGCAGATTCAGCGCATCCAGAGCCTGATCGACCGCCAGCAGCCGTTGATGCCCCAGCTCAGCGGCATCATCATCTATGACCGGAACGGGCATTGGCTGATGTCCTCCAACCGGCCGATTCCAGAGGGCGCCAACAGCAGCGACCGCGCCTATTTCATTCATCACCGTGACAGCCCGAGCCGCGAGCCGTTCATTGGCCCGCCGATCCAGAGCCGTGCCAATCACGAATGGGTGGTGACCATCAGTCGGCGCTTCAATGACGCCGGTGGCCAGTTCGCTGGCGTTGTAGCAGTGACGCTGGGGGTGGAAAACTTTTTGCGCGTGTTCGGCAAGCTCGACGTTGGCCAGGACGGCGCGATCGGCCTGTCTTACACCGACGGCACGCTGCTGGTGCGCTACCCGTTTCGCGAGCAGGACATGGGCCGCAACTTCTCCAAATCGCCGATATACGCCAAATACCTCGTCGACCGTTCGGTCGGCACTGCCTCCTACACTTCCAGCCTCGACGGTGTCGAGCGGCTGTACGCGTTCCGCAAAAGCGAAACGCTGCCGCTGATCACCACCGTGGCCCTGGGCAAGGACGAAGCGCTGGCGGCGTGGCGCATCGAAGCGGCGCTTTCGGCGGTGGTGGTGATCGGGCTGCTGGGGCTGACCGGATTGATCGGCTGGTTCCTGATTCTCGATATCCGCCGCCGCACCGAGGCCGAAGAAGCCTTGCGCGATGCCCAGCAGCAGTTGCTTGCGTCCAATCGACAACTGGAATTGCTGGCGCTGAAGGATGCGCTGACCGGCCTGGCCAACCGCCGCTGTTTCGATGAAACGCTGACGGTGGAAGCGCGGCGCGCGCAGCGTGACGGGACCTCGCTGGCCTTGCTGATGATCGATATCGACCACTTCAAATTGTTCAACGATGCCTTGGGCCACGTCGCCGGCGATGCCTGCCTGCAAGCGGTCAGCAAGATTCTTGAAGGCTGCGTGCGACGCCCCTCGGATCTGGTCGCGCGTTACGGTGGCGAGGAAATGGCGGTGATCATGCCGGCCACCGACAGCGCCGGGGCGACGGTGGTGGCGCAACTGATGCTCGAGCGCTTGCAGCAGGCGAACATCGCCCACCCGGGCAGTCCGTTTGCTCGGATTACGGTGAGTATCGGTATGGCGGTGGGGACGGGCGCGCAGCTGGATTCGCTGCCGGCGTTGATCCAGACCGCCGATCAGGCGCTGTACCGCGCGAAAGCGGCGGGGCGCAACGGGATGGCCGGGCAGGCCTGAGACGCACTAGAAAGCTTCGCCGTTATCCAGTTTCGCCAACAGCGTCTGCCCGCGTTGCCACAGCGCATCCTGCTTGGCCAGCGGCATGCGGTCGAGGTTCTTGTACATCATGCCCATGCGCTGATTGCCGCGCAGGATATCGCCGTGGCGCATGAGGAAATGCCAGTACAGCGCATTGAACGGGCAGGCATCGTCCGCGCTGCTTTCCTTGACCTTGTAGGCGCAGTCGCCGCAGTAATCCGACATACGATTGATGTATTGGCCGCTGGCGCAGTAAGGCTTGGAGCCGAGATAACCGCCATCGGCGTGCATGACCATGCCGAGGGTATTGGGCAGTTCGACCCAGTCGAAGGCGTCCATGTAGATCGCCAGATACCACTCACAGATTTCCTTCGGCGCAATCCCGGCGAGCAAGGCAAAGTTACCGGTGACCATCAGGCGCTGAATGTGGTGGGCGTAGGCATGTTGCAGGCTTTGGCCGATGGCCTGGCGCATGCAGTTCATCTGTGTCTGCCCGGTCCAGT
>NZ_JASCPT010000126.1:0-15660 GCF_029959775.1 Pseudomonas sp. PS01270
TGCGGGGGGGCGGCCGACCTGGGCGGGCTTGCCCACGAAGGGCGCGACTCGTTCTATCGACCCTGCACAAACCTCAATTCGACACCCGCTCATTGGCAAACATGCTCACCGCATCCACCGCCTCACTGGCGCCATCGCGAATCTGCAGAATCACCGTGCCGGCCTGATTGGCCAGTTCCACGCCTTCTGCGGCGCGGTCGCGGGTGCCTTGCATGCTTTTGATCGCCTGCCGTGTTTCGCTCTGGATCAGACTGATCATGGTGGAGATCTCGGCGGTGGAGCCGCTGGTGCGCGCCGCCAGTTGCCGTACTTCATCGGCCACCACGGCAAAGCCGCGGCCCTGTTCACCGGCGCGCGCGGCTTCGATGGCGGCGTTGAGGGCGAGCAGGTTGGTCTGATCGGCGATTGCGCGGATGGTGTTGACGATGGCGGTGATCTGCTCGGAGCGGTCGCCCAGTTGCGCGATCAGCGTTGAGGACTGGCTGATGTCCTCGGCGATTTCGCGCATTTCGCTGGCAGCCTGTTGAATCACCTGCGTACCTTGCTCGGCGACTTTTCGCGTCGCTACCGAGATGTGGTAAGCGGTGCTGGCACTGCGTGCGTCCTGTTCGTGTTGCTCGACACGAGCGGTAACGTCAGACGCGAACTTCACGACTTTGTACAAGCGCCCCGAAGCGTCGTAGACCGGGTTGTAGTTGGCCTCCAGCCAGACGATCTGACCGCGCTTATCCACGCGCTCAAACTGTCCGTGGAAGAACTCGCCCTGATTCAGGCGCCGCCAGAAATCCTGATAGGCGCCGCTGTTGACCAGCGCCGGGGTGCAGAACAGGCGGTGATGCTGGCCCTTGAGCTCTGCGAGGCTGTAACCCATGCGCGTGAGAAAATTCTGGTTGGCGGTAAGAATGTTGCCGTCGAGATCGAACTCGATCACCGCCATCGCGCGATCGATCGCCTGCAGCTTGGCGTTGGCCTCGTTCTCCTGCTGCACCTTGGCGGTGACATCCATCGCGTACTTGACCACTTTGATCACCCGTCCCGACGCATCCTTGATCGGGTTGTAACTGGCCTCCAGCCAGATCGGCTGGCCTTTGCTGTTGACCCGTTCAAAGGTGCCGGACTGGAACTGACCGTTTTTCAGGCGTGACCACAGCTCAGTGTACTGGGCACTGCGACCGAACTCTGGTGTGCAGAAATGCCGGTGCGGCTGGCCGATCGCCTGGGCAGCCGTGTAACCCATGGTCTTGAGGAAATTGTCATTGGCACGCAACACCACGCCATCAAGATCGAATTCGATCACCGCCATCGAACGGTTGATCGCTTCGAGCATCGCAGCTTGGTCAAAAACGGTGTGTTGCAGTTCAGCGAGGGCGGCTTTCTGGCGATTGAAAAACATGCTTGCGATACTCGGGAAGTGGGGAAAATCAAAAGGATTCAGTCCCTATTCCTGCGCCGGCAGACCGAAATGCACGGACGGCATTCGGTGGTGACTGCTCAATGCCAGCGTTCCGTTACTGGCAGATGGCTACTTATACAAAACTTAATAAAGTTGTACAAGAAAGGAATTTTTCACAAGTTTGTATAACTTTTCACGAGATTAGTTGTACACGGCTCGACGAGCCGGTGATTCACCGCTGATACAGTGCCAGGAACATCTCCAGCGCCGACTCGGCAACTGCATTCTGCGCGTCTGGATCAAGGGCCGCGCGACCCAGCGAGATCTGCGGCCAGAACGCGAATGCCTTGAGCAAACCTTGTACTTGATGCGCGGCAAATTCTGGATCCACCGGCTTGAGCCGTCCGTCGGCTTGCGCCGCGCGTATCCAGACGGTCAGGCCTTCCTCGCGCTCGCCCATGCGCTCGATCATGTTCTGCGCACGTTCGGGGGAATGAATGGTTGCGGCAATCGCCACCCGGGCGAGGGTGAGAAAATTCTCGTCAGCCATCATCTGCACTTTTTCTCGCAGCATCAGGCGCAGCTGCTCATGCAGCGGTTGCTCGCGATCGTAGATCACCGACGGCTCGGCAATGATCCGCGCCCACAACTGATTAAGGATCTCGGCGAACAGCTCTTCCTTGCTCGGGAAGTGGTTGTACACCGTTCGCTTCGACACGCCGGCCGTGGCGGCGATCTTGTCCATGCTGGTGATTTCGAACCCGTGGGCACGGAATTCGGCGATCGCTGCCTGGATGATGGCTTCGCGTTTGCGGTCGGTGAGGCGTTGTGGAGCGGTCATGAGCGGACTTCGGCAGAGAAGGGGGGAAATTACACTCGGCAGTTTACTTGGCGCCGGCTTTGATGCAACCTAGAAACTACACCGCTCAGTGTAATGTTGCGTTAATCCTCGCACCTTACAAACCAGAGCGTTTGGCCTTTGCGTGCAGCTTGGCCATTTTCATTTCCCGTGGAATACCGTGCAGTACACGGTTTTTCGGAGTCGTTCAGTCATGGCCAATCCAGTCTCTCTCCCGGACAACACACCCACGCCTGAAGCCTCGCGCCAGGCTCAAGGGCTGTTTCGCAATCATGCGCCGGTGCAGCGCGAAGGGGTACGCAAAATGCTGCGGATCATGTGGAACATGATTTTCCACAAACCGCGCGACACCCGTCCGAGCGCCGCCATTCCTGTGCAGCCGCTGACCCGTGAAGATCTGCTCGCAGCGCCCAATCACAGCGTTTACCGCTTGGGGCACTCGACGCTGTTGCTGAAGCTGCGTGACAAATTCTGGATCACCGACCCGGTCTTCGCCGAGCGCGCCTCGCCAGTGCAATGGGCTGGCCCGAAACGCTTCCACCAACCGCCGATCAGCATTGACGAGTTGCCACCGATCGAAGCGGTGATCCTCTCCCACAATCATTACGACCATCTCGACTACGAAGCGGTACTCAAACTCGCCAACAAAACCACGTACTTCCTGACCCCGCTGGGCGTGGGCGACACCCTGATCAAATGGGGCATCGACGCCAGCAAGGTGCGCCAGTACGACTGGTGGCAGGGCACCGAAATCGCCGGTATCCGCTTCGTCGCCACCCCATCGCAGCACTTCTCCGGCCGTGGCCTGTTCGACGGCAACAGCACGCTGTGGGCGTCATGGGTCATGATCGATGCCGACACACGAATCTTCTTCAGCGGCGACAGCGGTTACTTCGACGGCTTCAAACGCATCGGCGAACAATACGGCCCGTTCGACCTGACCCTGATGGAGACCGGCGCCTACAACGTCGAATGGCCGCACGTGCACATGCAACCGGAAGAAACCCTGCAAGCCCACATCGATCTTAAGGGCCGCTGGCTCTTCCCGATCCACAACGGCACCTTCGACCTGGCCATGCACGCCTGGCATGAACCGTTCGACCGCATCCTTGCCCTCGCGTGGGAACGCAGTATTGCGATTACCACACCGCGGATGGGGGAGGCGTTCAGCCTTACGCATCCACAACGGGGGAGTGCGTGGTGGATGGCGGTTGAAGAGGAGGGGGAGGCGCTTGCTCAGAATGCCTGACGCGTTCGCCTCAAGCGAATACCACCTCAATACGGCCCTCTTTCCGTGATCGGGGGGCCGATTTGACTACAATTTGCACATCTCGTCCGAGACGTGAAAGGCATTCCATCATTTTGGCCTCACTGATTCCGCGAAATTTGCCACGCAACATTTCGGAAAGCTTGGGTTGTGATAGTCCCAAGATTTCTGACGCCTGAATCTGAGTGAGATGACGCGCCTTAATGATTGCGCCAATTTTCGCTGCGAGCTGCGACTTCACCTGCATTTCACTTGCATTGGGTAAGTCCAGATCGTGATAGACGTTTCCGCTACCTACTTCAATCTCCATGGTTTTCTGATCCTTTCGCATGTTCCTGGGCGGCTCGAAGTCTGTTTCTGATCAGATCAATGTCCGACTGGGCGGTTTTAATCCCGCTTTTCGACTTTTTCTGAAAGCAGTGCAAAACGTAAATTGCACTGCCAAAACGAACCGTATAAATGGCGCGGTAGGTGTCGGTGTCGAAATCTTCTATCAACTCCAGGACACCTGCGCCTCCGAACCCTTTCAATGGTTTTGCATCTGAATACTTCAGGCCACATTGAGCCAGATCCAGTGCGTGACCAAAAACGTCTTGTACCTCTGTGGGCATCTGCTTGAGATCTTTTTTACTACTGCAGACCCACATAAGCGGCTTCCTTGCACTCATGCGAAATATACCTATTTTGGGATAATTATCAAATTGCCATTTCAGTCAGCCATCGCAAAATCCCCACGCCCCACCGATTCCCCAGCCATAGCCTGCGCCCTGACACTGCGCCCCGGTGCAAACCCCGGGAAGAACACCAACCCCTGCGCTTCGAACCGATAAGCCAGTGCCAGTCTCGCGGCGTCCGCCACGTCCTGCTGCGCTTCGAACCGCTGGATATCTGCCACCGCCACCTCGGCCTCGCGCGACAGTTGTTCAATGCTCCAGCCCAGCATGGCGCGGGCCTGGACGCAGTGGGTCGGGGTGAACTGGAAAAGGGCAATGCGTTCGAGGACGTGGTTCATCGCAAGAGAGGCCATGGTGTGCTCCGGGCTCAAAAGTGCTGATTGAAAATGTACTGTGTTTTTGTACAGTTGTTTTCGGCCGGGATCAAATGCATTTTTCGAGTTTGCCTAGTTCGTCGGCTCCAACCAGACGGACGGTGCCTGTCCCAGCACTCGCCGAAACATCGTCGAAAACGCCGCCGGGCTCTCGTAGCCGAAGTCCAGGGCAATCCGCGTCACCGCTTCCCCCGCCGCCAACCGTGCCAACGCCTGCACGACGCACGCCTGCTGGCGCCACTGACGAAAGCTGAGCCCGGTCTGCTGCCGAAACAATCTGTTAAAGGTACGCAAGCTTATGTGTAACTGATCGGCCCAATCCTGCGGGGATTGATGGGTGTTGGGCATGTTCAGAAAGGTCTGACACAGACTGAGGAGCTTTCCTTCGGCGGGCATGGGAATGTGTAGGGCAAGGGGCGCGCTGCGTGCCAGTTCATGCAAGAGCAAGTTGATCAGCACACCGTCGCGTCCGGCCTGGTCGTACATCAGTGGCACGTCCACCGCTTCCATCAGCAAATGCCGCAGCAGCGGCGACACATTGAGCACTTGGCAGTCTGGCCCCAGATCCACCTTGCCCGGTTCGATATACACACTGCGCGTGCTCACCCCGAGCATCAACACCTCATGGGCCACGCCCGGCGGAATCCACACCGCGCGTTGCGGCGGCACCACCCAATTACCGTTCCGAGTGCTGACTTGCATCACGCCGGTGGCGCCGTAAAGTAATTGCCCACGGCGATGCGTATGAAACGGGAGTAGGCGGCCGTGGGAATAATCGGTACCGATGGCCACGACCGGGCGAGGCGTGTCATCGAGCTGATTGATCGAAATATTGCGCATCAGGCGTGTTCCAGCGATTGGCGTAAACGCGAACATTATTGGCCCAACTACTGAAGCCGGCCAGTGAATCACGCTCTAATGTCCTGGGCTCCCCCGATCCTGGACGCCCACCATGTTCTACCTCCTGCTTACGCTGTTCGGTTGCCTCACCGGCATCAGCGCCGTGCTCTTCGGTTTCGGCGGCGGCTTCGTCATCGTGCCGCTGCTCTATCGCATGCTCACCGCCAGCCATGCAGCCGACGACCCCATCGCGCAATCGGCCATGCACATCGCCGTGGCCACCTCGACCTGCGTGATGATCGTCAACGCCCTGATCGCCACACGCAAACACCAACGCGCGGGCAATCTGCTCCGGGACTACCTCTGGCCATTGGCCGGGGTTATCGGCGTGGGCGCGGTCGTCGGCGCCATCGCTGCGATGTGGGTCAGCGGCCAAGTGATCCGCTACGCCTTCATCGCCTACCTGGGCGTGACCATCGTCGATTGCCTGCTGCGCCGAGGATTTCTCACACAGTCCCAAACCACATTCCCACGGCGACTGACCACGACGGAAACATCCGCCGGCGGCGTAGGCATCGGCGCCATCGCGACGTTTCTCGGTGTAGGAGGAAGCGTCATGACCGTTCCGCTGCTGCGCCGCTGCGGGCTGACCATGTCGCAAGCGACCTCCATGGCCAATCCGCTCAGCGTACCGGTAGCGTTGGCCGGGACGCTGACCTACATGGCGCTGGCCGGTTTCACCGGGGCTGATCTGGGCGTTTGGTATATCGGGTATGTCGATGTCCTGGCGTTTGCGCTGCTGACGGTTGGTTCGTTGCTGGGGATCAGATTGGCTGCGCGATGGATTGGGCGGATACCGGATCGGCTGCATGCGCGCGTGTACATCGGTTTACTTATGGTGGTGATGATCAGCATGTGCTTGAGCTGAGCGCGACGGCGCTCGATTCCAGCGCGCAAGCTCGCCATAATCCGCAGCTACTTTCGCGGGCAGTTGCTCGCTTATTCAAGGATGAAGTGATGTACCGAGGACTGTTACGTCTTTTTGCTGTTTTTCTTCTAACGGGTTCTTTTGTCTCGACGGCAACTTGGGCCGAGACCGGCGCGCAGTTGTTCACCGGCACGTTGGGTAAATCGTCTATCGTCCTCGAAATAAATCCTCGTACCGGAGAGGGACGTTACTTTTACAAGAAGTACCGCAAGGATCTACCACTCGACGGTGCTCTGGACGGGGAAACGCTTGTGCTGGAAGAAGGCTCGCGGATAGACGACTCACGCCCGACCTTGCGTCTGCGGCCGACAACTGATGGTTGGTATGGCGAGTGGACGAGCACCGCTGGGAAAAGCCTGAAGATCAAGTTACAGCCAGCCGTCATCCCCGATGTAGCGGATGATGCCTTGCCCTTTTTCACCACACTTCACGACAAGTACCCTTATGAATACCTGCGGCTGCAGGGCGTCACACTCAAAAAAGGCAACATCGACACCTTCATGGGCTACACGCTGCAGTGGTGGAGCGAGCCGAAGACAGGCACTTCTCTGTTTGAAGTGGTCTCGGGTTATTCCCTTGAAGAGCGTCGACGCATCAACCAACAATTGATGGCGCGTTTGTGGAGCGAGGTATTGTCGTCTTATGGATGTTCAGGCAGTTACGCGCAGTCGAGCCAACCACTGTGGATGTCGTCAACAGTGATGAGTGTTCTAATTTCATCAGATTATTTCTGCGGCGGTGCCTATCCGGATCAAAGCCAGGATGCGCTCAACTTCGACACTAAAACAGGCAGACTCCTGACCCTTGATGATGTTTTGTGGGTGGGGCAGGGCAAGCCATTGCATTTCCAACGAGAGGGCGACTTCGGCGGGGAGGCGTCCGGCTCGTCTGATTCCTGGTCTAACTACCGCAGTGAGGAACTGGCACCCTGGCTGGTCGCGCAGCTGCTGAAACTCTACTCCAGTGAAATGACCGTTACCCCCGAAGGCGAAAACGACTGCAACTACGACGAGAGTTATCCCTGGCAATTTCCCGGTTGGCACTTCACGGAACTGGGCATCAAGCTCGAGCCATCATTTCCCCACGTCGCGGCGGTCTGCGGATTCGTCGACTGGAGCGTTCTGCCGTACACAATCGTCAAACAACATCCGGGCGGGGTTGCACTGCAACTGCCTTGATGTCGCGTTTACTTTCATGCGCAGCCCCTCGATTCCCGACCACAACCCCGCCATAATCGCCGCGAATTTATCCGCGCCGGCCCTCAAATGCCGGCGCGACCTCTGACTCTTTCAAGGAACGATCAATGCTCAAGGGACTGATGCGCCTGGCGCCATGCGCTGCTGTGCTGTTCTCGCTGATTCCAAGTGTCCACGCCGATGATGGCCGACGCGTGTTCACCGGCACGTTGGGCAAAATGCCGATCGTCGTAGAGCTCAATATCACGCAGCAGGACGAAGTAACCGGTCGGTACTTCTACGAAAAATACCATCGTGATTTGCCGCTCAGTGGCGCGTTGCAGAACAGCACGCTGACCTTGACCGAGGGCAATAATCGCTATGGTGACGACAAGCCGCTGTCAACGTTGGAACTTGAAGAAACCGGCAGCGGCTGGCAGGGCGAATGGAAAAGTCCGCAGGGCAAGAAGCTGCCAGTGAAACTCATCGAGGCCAGACTTACCGCCCCCACCTCATCAACTTTGCCGTTCATTGCTGCTTTGCCCTACAGCGAGCCTTACGAGTATTTGCGCCTGCAGGGACTCAAACTGAAACCGGCGAAGAAAGAAAACTTCATGGGCTACGACCTGCAATGGTGGACAGAGCCTGAGACAAAGATTTCCCTGTTCAGCGTGGAGTCCGGATTGTCGAAAGATGATCAGCAACGGGTTAACCAGCAGTTGCTTGGACGCCTCTGGAATGAAGTCATCAGTTACCACGGCTGCCAGCTGCAGGGCGGCGAAAACGTCGAATTTATGCAACAGGTGCAACCGAAAATGATCTCGCCAGCCGTGGTCAGCCTGAACATCTCGACCAGCTATTACTGCGGCGGCGCGCATCCAGACTTCGGCGATTCACCGCTCAACATTGACGTCAAAACCGGCCACCCGCTGTCCCTCGAAGATGTGCTGTGGGTCGGTGAGGGCAAACCACTTTTACATGCCGAACGCGACAGCTTGGGCGACGAACCTCTGAGCAAGTACGAAAGTAACGCGCGCTATCAGTACGTAAGCAAAGAGTTGGTGCCGTGGGTGATCAAACAATTCACGGCCCTGTACCCCAATGAAATGAAGACACCGACGGGAGATGACGACTGCAACTTCCAGGACGAAAGCATCTGGGGGACTTCACCTTGGTACTTCACCGAGAAGGGCTTGTACCTCGGCGCGTACTTCGCTCGCGTGCAACGCTCTTGCGATAGACCTGACTGGTCGATCCTGCCGTACTCCCTAGTCAAACAACACCCTGGCGCCGTAAAACTGCAACTGCCCCAAGGCTAGCCATCACTCCAACCCCGGCGCTTCACGAATAATGAAGTGATCCAGGTTCTCGATATTGGCATTGAAGACCTCGAAAGGTTTTTCGGGGTTCTTCTTGCCGGGTACCTGCTTCAACTCCGGCGTCACCCCATAGAAGAAACAGAACAACGCCTTGTCGCTATCCACCGCGTGCTTGATCTCTTCCAGAAACGCCTTGCGCTTGCGGTAGTTGTCGATCAGCTTCTTGTTCAGATAAACGCTGACCGGATACGGCTTCTTCTTACTGTCCTCGGGCTTCTTGAACCAGACCTTGTCCTCGAAATCGATCCGAAAACTGGCACTGTGGAAGTCCTCGATCTTCTTGATCCGCCCCCAGTAGATCAGCCCCTTGTTGTCCGTAAGATATTCGATCTTCTTGAAGAACGAACTGTACGGCGCCGTATGCTCGCCAATCTTCAACGGCATGCGCTTGAGCAAATCCTTGTCGGCGAAGTTGGAAACAAAACACTCCACCGGATGCGCAAACACACTGGTCTTATCCGGCGCCGACTCACGACTCGCTGACTCCTTACCACTGTCTGCCACCATCCGAACCGGATCATCGCGCAACACATCCGCCGCCCCCGCTGGCGTGACAGGCTTGCGTACATACTCACGCCGGGTCAGCAATAACTCCGATGGGAAATGCTCCTCACGCCCGTCATCCACCTCGCCATCCGCCGTCTCAACGCCAGACGCCGACGCCTTCAAACTCACATACGGGCAACCCGCCACATGCTGCGTAGTGGGCAGATTCTTGAAGTGCGGCGTGCGCACGTAATTCACGTTCTTGGCGTTGAACGTACCCAATTCGTTGGAAGCCTCGAACGCCGAACGACAGGCATCGTTGGGGCACAGGAAGTGTTCCTTCGCAGAGTCGAAGGCCACCGTCTCATCGAAATTGAGATCGCGAACGTCATAGATCGACAACTTGTCGTCGAGGCTGAGGCAGTAGGCGAGATCGAATTTCATGGTGGGGCTCGGATCCTTGAGTGGGGGAGGGGTATTAATAGCGGGAGGCGGCGCGGGTTGCACTGATTGTTTTCAGGATGATGCGGGATTTGTGGGAGGTAGCCTGCTGGCGATTTTCGGCATCAACTCAATACCCAATTCCGACTCCCGGCCGGCAGCAACACATTTCAATCGTGGTGAGGGGATTTATCCCCGTTGGGCAGCAAATGAGGTTAGTCAGACAAACTGCAATTATTCCTTTTCGAGTCTGCCAACGTTGGCATAAAGCCAAGCAGTGAAATCCTCTCGGTCATCCGAATGGTGGCAACGCTGGTGACAGTTGGGACACAACGCCACAACATTCGTCTCAAGGTCCGAACCCCTTTGCGACAGGTGCTTGACGTGATGCACTTCTAAAAACGGTTTCCCATCCTTTTCAAATGGCGCTGCTTTGCCACAACCTTCGCACTTGCCACCAGCTTGCTGACGAACCCAGCCCCTCAATTCAGGATCGCGAAAGTAAACCTTTCTAGTGGAAGTCGTTTGGATCGGTGTTTTTATCCCCTTAGGGACGTAATCAAATTGCTTTCGCTCAAATTTAGCCGCGCGTTGCTCAAGCAATGCTTCGTCCGCCGTTGGATTGGAATCTTCAAGTGTCAGGACGGTAGAAGCATCAAGCGCCTTACGGATGCTGCGCGCTACATTCGCCCCAACATTCTTAGCAGGTTTGTAACCTTCAATACGCTGTTGACCCAGTTCGACCAGAACGGTAGAGATGTTCTGCATCCGGAACTCAACGGAACCCTTAGTCCGACCGGCTAATGGGCCTTCACGCAAAATGCGATTTTCCTCAGTCTTGACGAATTTCTGACCGCTCTGCTCAAGTGCCAGCATCTTAAGATAGGCATCGACCGCCGCCTGAATCTCTACGTCACTCCAGTCGCTGTTACTTTTTTCTATAACCATGACAGTCGCCGAGGGTTGAAACCCTCGGACGATACTGAGTGGCCATTACTGCTGTCTAGGAAATTTCCTACAGGGAAAAGCGACTGATCCTGCCAAATCCTACCAATGCATCGTTAACCTAATTACCGCTTATCGCCCATAAAAAAGCCCCGATCAGATCGGGGCTTTTTTGCTTTCTCGATTCGCCGACTTAAACCGCAATCGTCAAATCATGCCAAGCGAGACCATTAGTCCCAGCTCAACGCACCACCAGTTTGGTATTCGATCACGCGAGTCTCAAAGAAATTCTTCTCTTTCTTCAAGTCCATAATCTCGCTCATCCAAGGGAACGGGTTGGTGGTCCCTGGGTACTCTTCTTTCAAACCAATCTGCGACAAACGACGGTTAGCGATGAACTTCAGATAATCCTCCATCATCGCCGCGTTCATACCCAACACACCGCGAGGCATGGTATCCCGTGCGTATTCGATCTCCAGCTGCGTACCCTGCAGGATCATCTGGGTCGCTTCTTCCTTCATCTCAGCATCCCACAAGTGTGGGTTTTCGATTTTGATCTGGTTGATCACGTCGATGCCGAAGTTCAGGTGCATGGATTCGTCGCGCAGGATGTATTGGAACTGCTCGGCGACGCCGGTCATTTTGTTGCGGCGGCCCATGGAGAGGATTTGGGTGAAGCCGCAGTAGAAGAAGATGCCTTCCAGCACGCAGTAGTAGGCGATCAGGTTGCGCAGCAGCTCTTTGTCGGTGTCCGGGGTGCCGGTTTCGAACTTCGGATCGGAGATCGAACGAGTGTATTTCAGGCCCCAGGCGGCTTTTTTCGCGACCGATGGGATCTCGTGGTACATGTTGAAGATTTCGCCTTCATCCATGGCCAGCGATTCGATGCAGTACTGGTAGGCGTGGGTGTGGATCGCTTCTTCGAAAGCCTGGCGCAGGATGTACTGGCGGCATTCCGGATTGGTGATCAGGCGGTACACGGCCAGGACCAGGTTGTTGGCAACCAGGGAGTCGGCGGTGGAGAAGAAGCCGAGGTTGCGCATGACGATGCGGCGCTCGTCGTCGGTCAGGCCTTCCGGGTTTTTCCAGAGGGCGATGTCGGCGGTCATGTTGACTTCTTGCGGCATCCAGTGGTTTGCGCAACCGTCCAGATACTTCTGCCAGGCCCAGTCGTACTTGAATGGCACGAGTTGGTTGAGGTCGGCGCGGCAGTTGATCATGCGCTTTTCGTCAACGGCGACACGGGCGGAGGCGCCTTCGAGTTCGGCGAGGCCTTCGGCGACGTCGAGGGAGTTCAGTGCAGCCTTGGCGCGGGCCACGGCGGCCGAGTCGTCGGCGGTGACGGCGCGGGCTTCCAGCGCTGCGGCGCCGCCGGCGTTGTCGAGGCGGTCCATGTTGGCTTCGCTTGCGTGGCCGGCGTTAGCGCCTTTCACGGTTGCGACTTCACTGTCTTCTTTATCGAATTCGTCCCAGCTCAGCATGACGTGTCGTCTCCTGCGTGAGGGCTTGTGCCCGTGTGAAACCTGATGGGTTGGTTTTTCACACGGCCAAACAAGCCGCGTTGGATGTCGTTTTTTGCAGCGCTGCACGCAGGCAAATAAACAGAAATTTTGACGGGTTCCGAGAGCCTCTGATGGGCGCAATCAGCGTCGGGCACTGTTGCGGGGCTTCAGAATGGCTTTTGCTCCCTGTAAGGGAATATTGCTGACCCGTATAGGGCGGCATTATAGGGAAATTTTTACCGGCGTGGTGCGGCGAATCGGCTCATGGCGAGGCCGAGGAGGGGGTGGATTTCGATCCGACCGAGGGATTACAGGGCTTTGCGCGGAGTCGACCCCGGCAGATTTTTTTTCGTTAATTTTTTGGCAGGTGTTTTTTTGTTTAAAAAATAGCCAGAAAAGCGGGTTTTTCACTATATCTAGTGTTTTGCAAGCGTTTTTCACGGCTTCAGACACAACTGAGCCCGACCGAGGTCGGGCTGGAATCGACCCTCAATGTAGCGCTGAGCGATCCGATTCGGTGCAGTCTGATTCAGTTCGTGCAGCCGTTGCCCATGATGCTGTAGCGCAGGATGTGGCGTTGGCCTTTGGAGTCGTCGTATTCCATTTTCGCCGGTACTACTTCGCAGACATTTGGCACTTCGCTCATCGATACAACTTTGGCGATGTCCAGATGCGTGGAGTAAGTGTATTCCTCGATGACCGGTTGTTGCTGTGCGACATCAGTCGGGACCTCATCTGCCATGGCGGTTGCGCACAGACTGCTGAGGGCCAGAACCAATAAAGCTTTCATTTCTAATTCACCTTTTTGAGGTCGAGTGGGGTCACGCAACCTTTTTAGGGTTGCGTGTGGAGCTTGAGTATTTGATGCGTTACTTGGAGAGCTGGATTAACGGCCTTCGTGGGGGCTGTAACTTTGTTAATCGCGGTTGCCTTGTTGGCGAGGTGAATTTTAGGGCGGTGGGATGCAGGTAAACAGGGGCGGTTTTGATAAACACTTTTGATAGATTTGGTAACAATCGATTGAGGTCTTGGTGTCCGGCCGGATGGGGTTTGCCTGACGGACCGCGTTGACTGCATCGCTGGCAAGCCAGCTCCCACATGGAATGCGGACATTTTGTAGGGGCTTGTTACTACCATCGTCGAATGGTTCTATGGCCCCCACCCGGCTACAACGGGGTCATACAAAAACAACTATTACACCGAGGTAGGAAAGATGAGTGCGGCTTCTCTGTATCCCGTTCGTCCCGAGGTTCTGGCAAACACGCTGACTGACGAGGCGACCTACAAAGCCATGTACCAGCAGTCGGTCGTCAACCCTGACGGCTTCTGGCGCGAGCAAGCCAAGCGTCTGGACTGGATCAAGCCTTTCACCACGGTGAAGCAGACGTCGTTCGACGATCACCATGTCGACATCAAGTGGTTTGCCGACGGCACCCTGAACGTTTCCTATAACTGCCTCGACCGTCATCTGGCCGAGCGCGGCGATCAAGTCGCGATCATCTGGGAAGGCGACGATCCTTCCGAAAGCCGCAACATCACCTACCGCGAACTGCACGAGCAAGTGTGCAAACTGGCCAACGCCCTGCGTGGTCAGGACGTGCACCGTGGCGACGTGGTGACCATTTACATGCCGATGATTCCCGAAGCCGTGGTCGCCATGCTGGCCTGCACCCGGATCGGCGCGATTCATTCGGTGGTGTTCGGCGGTTTCTCGCCGGAAGCGCTGGCCGGTCGCATCATCGACTGCCGTTCGAAAGTGGTGATCACCGCTGACGAAGGCATCCGTGCCGGCAAGAAGATTTCCCTCAAGGCCAACGTTGACGACGCCCTGACCAACCCGGAAACCAGCAGCATCCAGAAAGTCATCGTGTGCAAGCGTACCGGTGGCGACATCAAGTGGAACCAGCATCGCGACATCTGGTACGAAGACCTGATGAAGGTCGCGGGCACCGTTTGCGCGCCGAAAGAGATGGGCGCCGAAGAAGCGTTGTTCATCCTTTATACCTCCGGCTCCACCGGCAAGCCGAAGGGCGTGCAGCACACCACCGGCGGTTATCTGCTGTATGCGGCGATGACCCACGAACGCGTGTTCGACTACCGTCCGGGCGAAATCTACTGGTGCACCGCCGACGTCGGCTGGGTCACCGGCCACAGTTACATCGTCTACGGCCCGCTGGCCAACGGCGCGACCACCCTGCTGTTCGAGGGTGTGCCGAACTACCCGGATATCACCCGGGTGGCGAAGATCATCGACAAGCACAAGGTCAACATCCTCTACACCGCGCCGACCGCGATCCGCGCGATGATGGCCTCGGGTCAGGCTGCCGTGGAAGGCGCCGATGGCAGCAGCCTGCGTCTGCTCGGTTCGGTGGGCGAGCCGATCAACCCGGAAGCCTGGGACTGGTACTACAAGAATGTCGGCAAGTCGCGTTGCCCGATCGTCGATACCTGGTGGCAGACCGAAACCGGCGGCAACATGATGAGCCCGCTGCCGGGTGCTCACGCGCTGAAGCCGGGTTCGGCGGCGCGTCCGTTCTTCGGGGTGGTGCCGGCGCTGGTCGACAACCTCGGCAACATCATCGAGGGCGAGGCCGAGGGCAATCTGGTGATTCTCGATTCGTGGCCGGGTCAGGCGCGTACGCTGTACGGCGATCACGATCGTTTCGTCGATACCTACTTCAAGACCTTCCGTGGCATGTACTTCACCGGTGACGGCGCGCGTCGCGATGCCGACGGTTACTACTGGATCACCGGGCGCGTGGACGACGTGCTCAACGTTTCCGGCCACCGCATGGGCACCGCCGAGATCGAAAGCGCGATGGTCGCGCATCCGAAGGTGGCCGAAGCTGCGGTGGTGGGTGTGCCGCATGACATCAAGGGGCAGGGCATCTATGTCTACGTGACCTTGAAGAATGGCGAGGAGCCGACCGAGCAACTGCGTCTGGAGCTGAAGAACTGGGTGCGCAAGGAAATCGGCCCGATCGCTTCGCCGGACGTGATCCAGTGGGCACCGGGGCTGCCGAAGACCCGTTCGGGCAAGATCATGCGCCGCATCCTGCGCAAGATTGCCACGGCGGAATATGATGGGCTGGGCGACATCTCGACCCTGGCGGATCCGGGTGTGGTGCAGCATTTGATTGATACGCACAAGACCATGAATGTTGCTTAAGCGTTAGAAGCATAGGAGCCCTGTCCGGTGATGCCGGATGGGGCTTTTTTGTGTCTGGTGGATTTGTGTCGATCGGGCTGGCCTCTTCGCGAGCAGGCTCGCTCCCACAAGGAAGTGGGCGCATTTCAAATGTGGGAGCGAGCCTGCTCGCGAAGGCGATCTGTCAGA
>NZ_JASCPT010000127.1:0-15625 GCF_029959775.1 Pseudomonas sp. PS01270
GAGCCTGCTCGCGAAAGCGGTGTATCAGGCAACACTGCAGCGACTGACAGGCCGCCTTCGCGAGCAGGCTCGCTCCCACAGGGGTTAGCTGTGATCTTTAGAACGACGACTGGATCTTGATCCCGCCAATCAGGGCGTCGTCGACGTCGTTCACGCCACCGGGGTGGCGGATGTATTGCAGGTTCGGGCGTACGGTCAGCCAGTTGGTCACGTGCACGCCGTAATACAGCTCGGCGCTGTATTCGGTGTCCTGCGGTGGCAGGAACGCCGGATTGTCGTAGTCGTAGACGGCGTTGGCGCGGTTGGTCATTTCGGCGTTCTTGCGATAGGCCGGGTTGACGTGCACACGAGCGAGGGCGAAACCGATGTCATCCTTGGCGCGGGCATCGAACGGACCTTTGTAGGTCAGGCCGGCCTGCACGTAGTTGTCGATGGCGTTGGTTTTCTTGTCATGCATCGTCGCGTTGGCGAACAGGCTCAAACCGCGCGAGTGGTCGCTGGCGATGCTGGTCACCTGTTGCTGCACGCCCAGCCATACGCCGTGCTTGCTCGACGCGCTGCGGTAGGCTTCGCCGCTCAGCGCTGCCGGTTGGCCGTTCTGGTCTTTATAAACGTCAGAGGCCTTGGCATTGCTGTAGTAATAACCGGCGCGGTATTCGCCCGGCAGGCCGTTGAGCTTCGGCGTCCACACCAGTTCGACCGGCAGGATCGCGCCCTGGGTGCCGCTGCCGCTGAGTTTGAAGCCGTTGCCCCGATCGAGGTTCGACGGGTTCTGCTCATAGGCGCCGACCTGCGCATACAGCTCCGGCGTCAGGTGATATTTGACCCGCAGCGCCCACTGGCTGACCGGCCAGTTGTACCAGATGCCGCCGACCCAGTTGCCGACCTGCGAGCCGCAGAACGCGAGGTTCTGGAAGTCGCAAGGGAAGCTGTTGAAGTCTTCGCCTTCGCCGAAACGGCCGACCTTGATGTCGAGCTTCTGATCGAAGAATTTCTGCTGGTACCACATCTGCGTCAGGCGCGTGGTCTGGCCACGGCCCCAGACTTCCTGGGCGGAAGTGAAGCCGCCAACGCGTGGATCGTTGATGCGGTCGTTGCTGATGTTGTTGCCGCTGCGTTTGGTGATGGTCAGCTGAAATTCGGCGTCGTTCCAACCGAGGATCTTCTGCAGATCCAGATGGGTGCCGAGGCCGAACTGGTCGCTGTAGCGGGCAGTGCGGTCGTGATCGTAACCGCCGTGCAGGTTGCTGCCCATTTCGCCGGTGTAATCGAGTTTGAAGTCGTAGCCTTTTTCCGCAAGTTCTGTGCGCGTGCCGTTCCAGTCACCGAGCATGTACGGTGATTCACTGTTTAAGGCCGGCGCCGCGTGGGCACAGGTCGCCAAGCCAAGGGCGGTGCAGCCGCCAAGGGTGCGCAGGGCAGAGATAGCGCTGTCTCGGGAGAAGGAAAAGTCAGGCATGAAGAAGTCTTTTTTTGATGTTTTTCGAGTGCAGGCCGAGCGCTTCAGATTGTCGCAGGCAGTGAAGCGTTTCAGCGGAAGGGCGGCAGGATAATGATCTGTAACAAATTGAGAAAGCGCTTTTGCAGACATGCAGCGTTTCGGATTCGGTAACAGTGCGGCAAACGGGCGCATTGTGAGTCGCGCCACAGCCTGCGATCTTCCCGGGTTGGCCTACATTTGCAGGAAGGCCTTCCACCCGCTCTGCCCCTCGGCTAAGGTGCGCGGCTTCTGCATATCACTTCGCCCAAAGGCCCGGCATGAACGAACAATCCCCCGATCCGCTGCACGGCGTGACCCTCGAACAGATCCTCAACGCACTGGTGACTCACTACGAGTGGTCGGGTCTGGCCGAGCGTATCGACATCCGTTGTTTCAAGAGCGATCCGAGCATCAAGTCGAGCCTGACCTTCCTGCGTAAAACCCCGTGGGCGCGGGAAAAGGTCGAACGCCTGTACGTGAAGCTGATGCGCACCAAGCGACCGCTCTGAGATGGACAGCGCGAGGCGCCGACGCCTGATCACCGGCCTGGCCGTGCTGGGCTGGGCAGGGCTGGCAATTCAGCTGTACCTGATTCTCTTCGCACGATTGAGCATCGGCGCCAGCCTGCTGGGCGGGCTGGTGAGTTTCTTCAGCTACTTCACCATATTGACCAACACCCTGGTGGCGACGGTGCTGACCTGCGCGGTCAGCGAGCGCGAATCCGCCGCGCGGCGCTGGTTTCTGCAACCGTGGGTCAGCAGCGGGATCGCGGTGAGCATCGCCGTGGTCGGTCTGGCCTACAGCATCCTGCTGCGGCACTTGTGGCACCCCGAAGGCTGGCAGTTTGTTGCCGATGAGTTGCTCCACGACGTCATGCCATTGCTGTTTCTCGGCTATTGGTGGTGCTGCGTCCCCAAAGGCACGTTGCGCCTGAGGCACCTGCCGCTGTGGCTGATCTATCCGCTGGTGTATTTCATCTACGCCTTGCTGCGCGGGCATCTGCTCGGCGCCTATGCGTATCCGTTCATTGATGTGGCGGTGTTGGGTTATCCACAGGTGCTGATCAATGCCGGGGGGATATTGGTGGGGTTTGTGTTGGTGGGGTTGCTGATTATCGGCCTGGATCGTAGAAAGACCGCACGAAGTTGATATTCAATGTGGGAGCGAGCTTGCTCGCGAATGCGGTGTATCAGTTTGCATGGATGTTGACTGACACACCGCTTTCGCGAGCAAGCTCGCTCCCACAGGGAAATTGTGGTCAGAGGAAAATCACTCCTCGTCAGAGCCTTCCGCGCGCCAGTAGCCGACCGCCTTGATGAACTGTTCATCGAGCCCATGCTCATCGATCAGTACCCGGCGGATCTGCCGTGAGACCTTGGTTTCGGTCGCCACCCATGCGTACAGATTGCCCTTGGGCACCTGCAATTGCTTGACGGTAGCCAGCAGGTTGTCCTTGCCGCCTTCGCGCAGCACCCAGATCACATTGAACGGCGCTGCGCTTTCCAGCACTTGCTGCTCAGCGCCGTTTTCCACTTCGATCACCACCAATGCCCGGCGATTTGCCGCCAGACCTTCGAGGCGGCGGGCGATGGCGGGGAGGGCGGTTTCGTCGCCGATCAGCAGATAGTTGTCGAAGATGTCCGGCACGATCATCGAACCGCGCGGCCCGCCGATATGCAGGAACTGCCCCGGTTGCGCCTGTTCCGCCCATGTCGAGGCAGGGCCGTCGCCGTGCAGGACGAAATCGATGTCCAGCTCCATTTTTTCCAGGTCGTAACGACGCGGCGTGTAGTCGCGCATCTCGGGCATCGGCCCGTTGTCCTTGCCGGCGCCCAGTTGCATCGTCTCCAGCGCCGCCGCTTGTTCGGCGTTCTGCGGGAACAGCAGTTTGACGTGATCGTCCGTGCCCAGGCTGATGAACCCGGCCAGTTCCGGCCCGCCGAGGGTGATGCGGCGCATGCGTGGGGTCAGGTCGGTGACGCGCAGCACTTCAAGTTTGCGCCGTTTGATTTCGTGCATCACGCGGTGAATGGTTTGAGTATCGACTGCAGTCATTCGGCTTTCTCCGTGGCAGGTTGAACGGCAGGGCCGTCGACGATGGCTTTGGCGGTGTCGTTGAGCAGGTCACGCACGCGCAGGATTTCTTCGGCGCTCCAGCGCCCATGGTGCAGCTGCAAGGCATGGCGCAGGTTATGCACCGCTTCGTGGATTTCCGCCGGGCGATCATGGCCGCGCAGCGAACGCTTGCTGACGTCGATGCGCATGCGGACGCCGTCGAGCGCCACCGCTTGTTCACTTAAAGACAAACGACCGGCGTCGGTGACGCTGTAACGCTTTTTGCCGGCCTCGGCATCACCGGCGATCAGGTCGCTCTCTTCCAGAAAGGTCAGGGTCGGATAGATCACCCCGGGGCTGGGGCTGTAGGCGCCGTCGAACATGCCTTCGATCTGGCGGATCAGGTCGTAACCGTGGCAGGGCTGCTCGGCGATCAGCGCCAGCAACAGCAATTTCAAGTCGCCGGGGGCAAAGACTCGCGGGCCGCGGCCGCCGCGTTCGCGACCGGGGCGCTTCTCGAAGCCGTCGCGGCCATCGCCATGCTCGCGGTGGGGGGAATGATGGTCTCTCATTTCGCTTCTCTCTCGTCGTATTTAGATACAACTTAAGATATATCTTAAGCGCTGCGCAAGACGTTTTTAGCCTCTGGCGACGCTCGACGGACGAGCGGTCAGCGTGAAAAAAGCCACAAAACTCTTTCCGATCAAAAATAAAAAGGCGTGACCTTAAAGTTAAAGTTATCGCTCTAGTTGAGCTTGAGTATATATTCTAATTTCTCGCAAGTTGCCGCGTTAAAGCGGCTAAGTTGCTGTATGGTTTTTTCCCTGTAACTGTGTGTAGGGCGCAACTTACAGCGAATGTTGCAAGTATCTGTTTTTTGTTCTTTTTTCTGGCGGGGTGTGGGGTTGTTTAACTACGAGTTTGTCGGAAGTTGCCTGCTTACATTCCAGAGGCAACAGTCGATGATGCCCGGCATTGAAAGTTCAAGTTGCTTCAGCGGTCGACGAGCAAAAGGTTTATGAACTTTCAATGACACCCCCTTATATAAAGCAAACAGGTACTGAACGATGTTCAAGAAATTCGCAATCGCTGCTCCACTGGCTCTTCTGGCAATGTCCTCCACTGCCTTCGCTGCGGGCGAGGCGTCGCACACCATCAGTCTTGTCGCCACAGTGCCAACCACCAGCTTCTTTGTGGTGCCGGTCGACCCTGATCTGGTCAACAAGGACCAGGACATGAGCTACAACCCTGCCACCGGCAAGATGACCGAGGTCAAAGGTTACTTCGACGTACGTAACACTGACGGCTCCGTTCACGCCAGCCTCAATGGCATCCCTATGCTGCAATCGGGTGTCGATCAGATTGCCCTGGACGTTGAATTCAACGGCAAGGTTCTTAACCAAGTGCCACAAATGGTTGTGGGTGAGGATGAATCCGACAGTACCTACCGCGCATTGCTGAAAATCGCTCCGCGTGCCAGTTCCACATACGCGCCGGGTGATTACACCGGAACGATTGCAATGGTTTTCGATGCGGTACCTCCGGTCGGTTCGCGCTGATCGCGTGATCGCCTGCTAGACGCCCACCTTCACCGTGGGTTTGACCGGCGGGGCAAACATCCGTGTTTGCCCCGACGGACTTTCATTGTCTGAAAATCAGAGTACGAGTTCATGTTCCCGATGACACCCATCGCGGCTGCGCTTGCGCTGTTGTTCTGTGCCAGCGCAGTCATGGCTTCCGACGCCACCGGTACCACGCCACGCAGTTTGCTGGCGCAGGCCAAAGGCTTGCCGGCGGATTTCGAGGAGCATTTCTTTGATGTACCGCTGGCGGTGCGGGTCGAAGTCGATCAGCAGCCGCTGGGCGAAGCCATGGTGGTGCTGTCGCGAGATGACCGCATCACGCTTCTCGAATTCACCGATACCAGCGAAAACCGCTTTGGCCCGGCCGAGCGGGAAAAGTGGGCGAGCTACCTCAAACCCGGTGTGCCTCTGGGCGCGTGCCGCGGTTCGTGTCCCGATCAGTTTCTGGCGGTGCACTACAACCTGCAAAGTTCGCTGGTTTCGATCCTCACTGAAAATGCCGAGCGCGATGTTCAGGCCAAGCGTTATTACGAGCAACCCGACGGCGGCAGTCGTGGCCTGATGGTGCGCAATCAACTCAATCTCAATGGCGGCCAGGATCAGGATCTGGGTGGGCGCTTCGGCCTGGAAGCCAGTTCCAGTCTGGGCAACTGGAGCCAGACCCTCAACCTGCAAATGGCCCGGCTCGGCGGTCCTGACACCAAGCTGTATCACGCCGTGCATGAGCTGCACACCCAGCGCGAACTGCAAGGCAGTTTCTTTCGCCTGGGCTATTTCACCCCCAATTCCGAAGGGCTGATGCGTCAGCCGCGCACGTTCGGCACCAGCCCCGACACCGCTGTAGGCCTCATGTATGGCAGCTCCGACAGCCTGGCGATCAACACGCCGATGCCGAGCGTGTATCCGATCTACGTGACCGCCAATCGTCAGGGGGCGGTGGAAATCTGGCGCAATGGCTTGCTGATCAACACGCAATCGGTGCCCGCCGGTCTGCAGTCGCTCGATACGCGGCCGCTGCCGGGTGGCATTTACGAGGTGGAGGTTCGCCTGATCGAGGACGGCCAGATCACCTCCACCACGCAGGAACTGGTCTACAAGCCGAGCAACTGGCGCAACCTCGACGAGCGCTGGCGCTACAACGTATTTGCCGGCGAAGAAAGCAAACTGTTGAGTAACTGGGACAAGCAAAGCAGTGGCAGCCCGACCGCCGGTGCATCGCTCAACTATCTGTTACATCCGCGGGTAATTCTCGGCGCCTCGGCGCGGCAGATTCGCGAAAAGCTGCAGTACGGCACATCCATCGACTGGACCCTGGCCAACCACCTCAGCCTGTATGCCAATGTCTACAAGACCGAGGATTACGGCACCGGTCTGGATCTGCAAAGCCTTTACAACTATGGCGCGGGCAGTCTGGTGATCAGCCACAACCGCAGCTGGCTCGACACCACCAACACCTACGAAACGCTGCCCGACGGCACTCGCGTTCGTCCGCGTAACGTGTTCGTCGGCCAGACCAGCAATTCATCGCTGGCGCTCAATCATCGGGTGAGCAGCAAGAGTTCGGTCAATGCCCGGGTTTCGCACAGCGAAGGCAATGTCGAAGGCGTAGGCCTGGATCTGGGCTGGACCCAGCGCACTGTGCTGCTGGGCAGTGATGCCAGTTGGCGCCTGTCGGTCTTTGATCGTCCGGGCAGTTTCAGCAGCGGCGATGCGCGCAACCGCGGGATCGATCTGAGCATCAATCTGGCGCTCGGCGCGCCCGGTCAACAGCTCACCGGCAGCATCGGCTCACGCACCGCCCGTGATGGCAAACGCGACAACAACGCCTCGCTCGGCTGGCGCAAGGATTTCAAGGATCACGTGCTGCAAAGCGTCTCGGTCACGGCGCTGACCGATACCTACGGCCTGGGCATGTCGAGCCTGGCCAATTTCCGCACCGATGCGGTCAACGGCGATGGCTTTATTCAACGCTCGTCCTACAACGGCAATTTCACCGGCGGCCTCAACCTCGACAGCACGCTGGTCGTCGGTGGCGCGCAGATGCTCATGACCAATCACAGCGAAGTGCGCGGCGCCGGGATGATCGTCGATGTCGAATCGGACATCGACGACATCGTCCTGCGTGCCGACGACTATAGCGGGAGCAGCGCTGCCTTGAAGCCGGGGCGCAATTTCATCCCGATCACGGCCTATCAGAACAGCTCCGTGAGCTTCGACTTCGAGGGCAATAACGTGCCCGCAGCGACCATCGAGCCGGCGCGCACTCGCTATCACCTGAACAAGGGCGGGGTGGAGTACCGCAAGATCCGTGTGATGAAAACCCTGACAGTGCTCGGTCGCCTGATCGATGAAGCAGGGCAGCCGCTCAAGGGCCATCATGTGATCAACCATGCCAGCCGTGGTGTCACCGAGGTCGACGGGTTCTTTTCAATGGAGATGAACGCCGGTTCGCCGACCCTCGAAATCCGTCGCGATAATCGCTTGCTGTGTCAGTTCCGCCTCGATGCCGACCAGTACCGCAGTGAAAACAACGTCCTGATGATAGGCGATCTGCGCTGCACGCCAGACACCGTGGCCGACGTCGGTGTCACCGCGCAGAAGGCGGGCTGAACCGATGACCGAGTCCACATTCGGGCGACACGCGCAGCGGCAATATCAGCGCTATCCGGGAAGCCGACGCATGAACGTGCGCGCCGGGGCCTTGTTCCTTTTTTCATGGAGTTGAAGTGATGAACCGTGGTTTTTTGCTGGGCGTGCTCAGCGTGTTTTGCCTGACGGCGCAGGCCGGGCCGCAGATCAATGTCGGTACGGTGTACGACTATATGGATGGCGACAAGAGCACCTATCTGAAACGGGTGTTCAACAGCGGCGATGCCACCGCGTTCGTCAAGGTAAACGTTCTGGAGATTGTCTACGACGCCGACGGCACGCCGAAGGAAATCCCGGTTGAGAACGCTGCCGACGGCGCTTCGCGCAACGGCCTGATGGCCAGCCCGGCGCGGCTGATCGTCCCGGCCGAGGGCATGCAGGGCACCCGCTTGCTGTACATGGGCGAACGCGATCGCGAGCGTTACTTCCGCGTGCGCTTCGTGCCGGTGGTGCCGGAAAAGGAAGACGAGTTCGCTGTCAGCCAGGAAGAACGGGAAGACTACAAAAAGGCACTGACGGCCGGGGTCAACGTGATGACCGGTTTCGGCACGGTGTTCTTCGTACGGCCCAGGGAAACACGGTTTGCCACGACGATCAATGAAACCGACAGCCGCTACGAACTGCGCAATGACGGCAACACCGTGGTGATTGTCGACGAGTTCAGAAACTGCTCGTTGAGCGACGAAACCGACTGCGGAGTGACCACCAAACACCATGTGCTGGCGGGCAAGACGTTCGCTTTCGACAAGGAGAAGGGCCGTGGGTACCGCTTCTTCCTGATCGAAGGCAGCGAGAAGAAGAACCTGACGGTCAGCAGCCGCTAGGTCTGCTTTTCATTGACGCAACGGGTAACCAACATGATCAAGCAATGCACCGCCGTCGCGCTGATAGCCGCGGCGGCTCTGGCCAGCGATGCGGCCTGGGCGGCTCGGGAAGCACACACGTTCGAAGTGACAGTGGAAGTGCCGAACCGATCGTTCTACATCATTCCCGCGGTGCCGGACTGGATTCACCGACCGCAGCGGCTCGACTGGAATCACTCGACCTCAAGCCTGAGCAGTGTGCGCAAGTACTTTGATGTGCGTCACGACACCAGTGCGATTGAAGCGCGGCTTGAGTCCGCGCCTTACCTTTCGAACGGTCGGCCGGCAGACGATATCAGTCTGCGCGTGACTTTTAACAAGGTGGAGCTGAGCGCCGAGATGGCGCCGCGCGAGGTGGTGTCGCAGGCCGAGGCTGCTGCGGGGACACGGGTGCTGTTGCAGATCGACCCGATCAGCCCGGAGGGCGGCTACCGCCCCGGGGATTACGCCGGCAACGTGCTGTTGCTGTTCAGTGCCCGAGCGCCTGGCGAGTGAGATGGCTCGCGCAATGCTGGTATCGAAGTATTTTCTGGAGACCACCCATGATTTTTTCTAGCGCCCCGGGCATCCGCCCATGGATCGGATTGCTGTTGACGTTGTTCAGCGCTGCGGCAGTGGCCGAAGTGCACAACATTGATGCCACCTTCGAGCCGGACTTTGCCAATCCGCAAAAAAATCAGTTCAAGAATCAGACACCATCCGAGGGTTTCTGCCGTCAAGCAGCGGAAACGTGCGCGAATTTGGGCCTGTTCAGCCTGATCGCGCGCATCCCGTTCGCCGCCAATGCACCGATTCAGGCCAACCACGCCGATCCGCGCCAGGGTGGCATGGCCAAAGTGCCGTCCGACTGGAGGACTGTTTCGGTGACCAACGCTGCCGGTGACAGCCACATTGTCGAGGTGAGAATTGCCGGTATTGGTCACGAGGCGGGCTTCCCGTTGTCGTTCGCCGAGTTGACCGGAGGCGGCAGGTGGGATGACTTATGGGAAGGCGGCGGCTGGGTCTACGCTCCGCCACCGTGTCTGGGTGTCGGTGTCTTTACAGCGGGACAGCATGGTTACAACAGTTTCTGGAGAGTTCCGGAAGGGGCGGGAGTCTGCGCCAAGAAAGCTCTGTTCGATATCCCGCTTGGCATGAACTATCAGTATTTCGTCTACGCCTACGAACTGCGCACGCCGGATCCGCTGAAAATGGATGCTGGCGACTACACCGGTGCCATTACCTACACCGTCGGCCCGAACATGGATTTCGACATGGGCGATGTGATGATCCCGAACGACTCGATTCTGACCCTCAATTTCAATCTGAGGGTTACGCACACCATGAAGGTCGATATTCCTCCCGGCGGCAACCGCGTGGC
The DNA here is from genome assembly GCF_029959775.1 of Pseudomonas sp. PS01270. NCBI lineage: Bacteria > Pseudomonadati > Pseudomonadota > Gammaproteobacteria > Pseudomonadales > Pseudomonadaceae > Pseudomonas > Pseudomonas sp. PS01270. Next base: position 9,991 of record NZ_JASCPT010000127.1, read on the forward strand.
GCTGCAACCGGTGGGCGGTTGGCAGTCGTGGCTGAACGAGGGCCGCAAGCCGACCCGGTTGATGCGTGACCAGACGTTCAATATCTCGGCCTCGAGCCGCTTCAAGATGAACATCGAGTGCCAGTACGTCTCCGGCAACAACTGCGGGTTATGGGAGTCGAGCGCCGGCCATATGGCACCACTGGAAGTCAGCGTCAGCCTGCCCAACGGGCTGACCGATGGCGCCGGACAAGCGGTCAATCGCCGGCGATTGCTGCGCGATGGCACGGGCACCGAGTTGTTTCAGCCAAGCTTTTATCTGGATCGCAAGGTGGGCACGCTGCATTTCGAAGTAGCCCGCGATGCGGTGGATGGAATGCTCAAGGACGGATATGCGCGCAGCTATTCGGGTAATGTCACGGTGATCTGGGATTCGGAGGTAGGTTAAGCGCGATTCCGGTCAAGCAGCCCATGCCAGTCTGGCTGCGTTCAGACGCTCGATCGGGCCCCAGCGTCTTGCGCGGCTGCACGGGGCCAGCCTGGCACGACTCCTCGCGGTCTCTGCGACAGAAGCAAGAGCAGCAATGCGATGTCATCCGGACAGGATTGCCAACTGCGCCGGCCCGGTGGTAACCACGGGGGGATTTTCCGCCGGACGACATTGCGAGTCACTGCCCGGTTGCAGATACGGCGTGAGAATCGGCGCCATGCCTTTGAGTACCTGCGTGGGCAGGGCCGAGGTGAACTTGAAGTTCTCCGCCGAGCGCCCCGGGACGAACGCGGTGAGGGTGCCGAAATGGTGGTCGCCGATGTAGAACACGAAGGTCGCCGTGCGGTTGATCGACTTCGAACTGATGATCCGCCCGCCGGAGCCGATCGCCGCAATGCGGTTGTCGCCGGTGCCGGTCTTGCCACCCATGGCCAGCGGCGTGCCGTCGGGCAATTTGAAACTGCCCGACAACCGTTTGGCGGTACCGGCATCGACCACTTGCGACAACGCTTCGCGCATGGCTCTGGCCACCTCCACCGGCATCACTCGTTTACCCACGTGCGGATCGTTGACCAGTCTGGTTTCGTACGGCGTATCGGCGGCGAAATGCAGGCTGTCGATGCGCAGCGTCGGCATGCGTACGCCGTCGTTGAGGATGGTGCCGATCAGCTCGGCGAGCGCGGCGGGACGGTCGCCGGAACTGCCGATGGCGGTGGCCAGTGACGGCACCAGGTGATCGAACGGGTAGCCGACTTTCTGCCAGCGCTGATGAATGTCGAGGAACGCTTCGATCTCGAGCATGGTGCGAATGCGGCTGTCGCGCGCGCCTTTGTGCCGGCTCTTGAACAGCCAGCTGTAGACTTCCTGACGTTCGAAGTGGCTGGCCTTGACGATCTCGCTGAAGGTCGCTTCCGGGTGATGCAGCAGATAACCCATCATCCACAGATCCAGCGGATGGACCTTGGCGATGAAGCCCTGATCAGGCAAATCGTAACTGCCGGGGCCATAGGAATCGTAGAGGCGGATCAGGCGGTCATCGGTGAGTTTCTCCTTGAGTTTGGCGCCTTTGAGGTGGGCGCGAACAAAGCTGTTGAAGTCTTCCTGGCTGGCATCCGGCAACAGATAACGGTGCACCGCCGCCATGCGAATCGGCGTCGGGCGGATGCTGTCGAGGAAAGTTTCCAGGCGCGCCTGGGTGTCCTTGTTCCGGTACTTCTTCCAGAACTTGAGCAGGAACGAGGTGCCTTCGCGGTCGGCGAAACTGGCCAGGTATTCCTGGCGGCGGGGGTCGCGGTCATCCTTGAGCAATTCGCCGTTGGGGCCTGAGTAGGTGGTGTAACGGACGATGTCGCGCATCAGCCGAATGAACGGCAGGTTGATCGACTCGCGCAGCGAATCGCGCAGGGTCGGCAGGCGACCGTTGTCCTCTTTGCGGAAGTTGTTGAATCTGTGCAGGCCGCCGCCGGTGAAAAACGCCTCGCCGGGGCTGGCCGAATATTTTCGATCCAGCGCGGCGCCGAGCAGCTTCGACAGGTCGTGATCCTTGTTCTGGATCAGGTAGTCGATGACCCAGCGGCTGAGGCGATCCTGATCCGGCACTTCGACTTTTTTCAGTTCTGGCCCGCTCATCGCGCCGTATTTGTCGTGCAGCTCGGCGACGATTTGCAGGTACGTGGTCAGCACACGCATTTTCGCCGTGGAGCCGAGTTCGAGCTTGCTGCCTTCGTTGATGTCGAACGGCTGATCGGTGCTGTCGGTCTGCACGCGTACGCGCGAGCCGTCCGGGGTCAGTTCGAACAGGGTGAAGCTGTAGCGCACTTGCGTGGTGCTGGTCGGCGTCAGCAGGCGTTCGCCGAGCAGGCCGATTTCGGCAGCGTAGACCGGATCGGCGAGTTTTTTCAGATAAGCCGTGGCCTGCGTTTGCAGGTCGCCCTGCAGGGTGCTGGTGGCTGACAGGTCGAGACGATCGAGGTCGTAAAGCGGCCGGTTGAGCATGCTCGCCAGGCGGCTGCGGGCAACGCTGATGCCCTTGTTGGTTTCAATCGGCTGCATCGTTGGCTGGGTCTGCCAGTCGCGGTATGACACGGTGCTTGCCAGCGCGGCGTCGGCCAGAGCGCTGTCGATCACGCCGTTCTGCTTGAGCAGGCGCAGGTGGCTGTCGGTGAGGCTGGCCAATTCGTCGCGGCCCTTGGTCAGGTAATGCGAAGGACGGCGCTGGGCAATCATCAGCGAGAGCATTTCACGCAGGGCGAGGCCTTTGGCGGCCATGGTCTGCGGATCGGTCTTCGGGCTGTTCAGTTGCTCGTTGGCCTTGTTGAAATCACTGCCGTACCAGACCCGTAAACCTTCGGCCATGCCGTGCACTTCACCGTGGCCGGGTACCGCCGAGAGCGGCACGCTGTTGAGGTAGTCGCGCACGATGTTCTGCCGCGAACCGAGGGTCTGCGGGCCATCCTGATAGGCGCGCACGCTGGCGGAAATCATCTGGCGGATCTTCTCCGCGCCCGACACGGTCAGGCCATCGGGCGAGTGGCGATACTTTTCCAGTTGCGTTGCCAGAGTGCTGCCGCCGGCCGATTGCCCGGGCAGGCGCAGCAACTTCGCCACTTGCGACCACGCCGCCATGCCGAAGCGCGGCCAGTCCACGGCCGGGTTGGCCAGCGGTTGTTTCGGGTCGAGAAGAAAGCGGTTTTCGATGAACAGCAGGCTGCTGACCACCACCGGCGGAATCGCCGCGAAGTCGGCATACAGTTGCTGCGGATAGTTGTATCGATACAGCGGCGCGCCTCGGCAATCGGTGATCGACAGCCCGGCCTGAATCTTTTCCGAATACGGCACGAACAGGCCTTTGTCGGTGTAACCGAGCAGGGCAGGGGAGAAGCGCGTCTGCTCGGTGATCACGTAATTGCGCTTGAGCAGACGCGGCAGGAATTCGTCCAGAGAGCTGTAACCCAGGCGCAGATCGAACGGCCCGTTGCCCGGATAACGAATCGCTTCGCTGGGGCCGGGTTCAAGTTTGTAGGTCAGCGAAGCGGCGTACTGGCTCAGCTCCCGCGCCTGAAAGCGCGAAGTGCGCATTTCCTTGGACGCGGCGAGTCCCACCACCACCGCAATGATCAAAAACAGCAACCAGAAAGCCTTCCACCCGTGCCGGTTGCGACGGGGTTTTTCAGGGACAGGCGCTTCATTCACACTTTCAGTCTGAACCACGGTTTTACTCGAATCGGTTTGCCACAAAGCGCCCATAGTCGACTGATCCATTCACGCAGATTGATCGGACTTGTCTGAAGCTTAGACGGTGGTTGAAGCCGGTGAAAAAAATGTGAAGAGCGGAGCCGGCGCTCTGTCTGAATAAAACTGGAACAAACACTGTGGCGAGGGGATTCATCCCCGCTGGACTGCGAAGCAGCCCCAAAACCTGCCTCCGCAGTTTCTACAGGCCCACCGTGTGTGAGGAAGTTGCGCCTGCTGCGCAGCCGAGCGGGGATAAATCCCCTCATCACAAAGATACTGTTCACATCCCCATGATGTGTCTGTGCGAGCAATGGACTCCTTGTGGCTAGCAGATTTATCAGTCTTGCAGGGATTCATTGTGGCGAGGGGATTTATCCCCGCTGGACTGCGAAGCAGCCCCAAAACCTGCCAACACGGTTTCTACAGGCACACCGCGTGTGAGCAAGTTGCGACTGCTGCGCAGCCGAGCGGGAATAAATCCCCTCACCACAAAGATACTGTTCACATCCCCATGATGTGTCTGTGCGAGCAATGGACTCCTTGTGGCTAGCAGATTTATCAGTCATGCAGGGACTCCCTGTGGCGAGGGGATTCATCCCCGTTGGGCTGCAAAGCAGCCCCAAAACCTGCCAACACGGTTTCTACAGGCACACCGCATGTCAGCAAGTTGCGACTGCTGCGCAGCCGAGCGGGGATAAATCCCCTCACCACAAAGATACTGTTCACATCCCCATGATGTGTCTGTGCGAGCAATGGACTCCTTGTGGCTAGCAGATTTATCAGTCATGCAGGGACTCCCTGTGGCGAGGGGATTCATCCCCGTTGGGCTGCAAAGCAGCCCCAAAACCTGCCACCACAGTTTCTACAGGCACACCGCATGTCAGCAAGTTGCGACTGCTGCGCAGCCGAGCGGGGATAAATCCCCTCACCACAAAGATACTGTTCACATCCCCATGATTTGTCTGTGTAAGCAATGGACTCCCTGTGGCTAGCAGATTTATCAGTCATGCAGGGACTCCCTGTGGCGAGGGGATTCATCCCCGTTGGGCTGCGAAGCAGCCCCAAAACCTGCCACCACAGTTTCTACAGGCACAACGCATGTGAGCAAATTGCGCCTGCTTCGCAGCCGAGCGGGGACTCCCTGTGGCGAGGGGATTTATCCCCGCTGGGCTGCAAAGCAGCCCCAAAACCTGCCTCCACGGTTTCTACAGGCACACCGCATGTGAGCAAATTGCGACTGCTGCGCAGCCGAGCGGGGACTCCCTGTGGCGAGGGGATTTATCCCCGCTGGGCTGCAAAGCAGCCCCAAAACCTGCCACCACAGTTTCTACAGGCACACCGCATGTGAGCAAATTGCGCCTGCTTCGCAGCCGAGCGGGGATAAATCCCCTCACCACAAAGATACTGTTCACATCCCCATGATGTGTCTGTGTAAGCAATGGACTCCCTGTGGCTAGCAGATTTATCAGTCATGCAGGGACTCCCTGTGGCGAGGGGATTCATCCCCGTTGGGCTGCAAAGCAGCCCCAAAACCTGCCAACACGGTTTCTACAGGCACACCGCATGTGAGCAAGTTGCGCCTGCTTCGCAGCCGAGCGGGGATAAATCCCCTCATCACAAAGAGGCTGTTCACATCCCGGGATATGTCTGTGTAAGGAAAAGATTCCTGTGGCTAGCAGATTTATCAGTCATGCAGGGATTCATTGTGGCGAGGGGATTCATCCCCGCTGGGCTGCAAAGCAGCCCCAAAACCTGCCACCACAGTTTCTACAGGCACAACGCATGTGAGCAAATTGCGCCTGCTTCGCAGCCGAGCGGGGATAAATCCCCTCGCCACAAAGATACTGTTCACATCCCCATGATGTGTCTGTGTAAGCAATGGACTCCCTGTGGCTAGCAGATTTATCAGTCATGCAGGGACTCCCTGTGGCG
>NZ_JASCPT010000128.1:0-15439 GCF_029959775.1 Pseudomonas sp. PS01270
ACAGGAAACAGCGCACAACTCGGAATTTGCGCCCGACACCGACCCCTTGTGGGAGCGAGCCTGCTCGCGAAGGGGGCACTCTGAACCTTTCACTAATGCCGCCGCCCGCGCCCGCAATATCTCCGCTGCACTCCATCCCGCATCGCCATTGCGCGCGCGCTCCACCAGTGCCTCATCGACAAAACGCTCATCCAGCGTAACCATCACTTCCCGGATCAAACCGCTGCTCTGCGTCGATACCGGCGCGGGATTATCCGGATCGATCACCTGCGCATACTGCCGCGCCCAATTATTGAACAGCAGCACCGAATGCTTCTGCGACTGCTCCAGCAACAATTGCAGGAGCGCGCGGGCGTTAGCGGCGTCACCGTTGTAATGGGCGATCAGACAACTGGCCAGCGCCAGGGTGTAACAGATCGATGTGCCATGGTCGATCTGCACGGCAATATCCAGCGCCTGCCGTGCCGCGCGCCATGCCTGTTCTGGCAGACCCTGCAACCACAGCACGCGAGCCAGCACCGTCAGCGAAGCGACGCTTTGGTCGTACTGCACGCCAAAGCCATGGGTGAAACGATTGAGATGGCCGCTGTGGGCCATGCGTTGCAGCACCTGCTCGGCATGTACGCGGGCCTGCGGTTGGTCGCCGGCATAATGCAGGGCCAGCACCCGCAAGCGATGCGTGCTCAGCGACAGCAATGGCTCGCCGTGCACGCCGATGCGATCAAATTGCTCACTCTGCGCCAGCGCCATGCGGTAATGCCCGCAACTCAGATTGACCGCCATATGCCCCGATATCGCCCGCAGTTGCCCGGCCAAGTCACCGTGTTCTTCGGCTAAGCGGCACGCGTCGATGAAGGCCTGGATGGTTTGGGGCGTGCCGCCCCAGGTGTGGTAGCTGGCGCTGCCGAGCGCCAGTTTCAAGGCGATTTGCAGGCGAGGGCAGGGCGGCAGGAGCGAGCCTGCTGGCGAAGCCTCCAGCAGACTCAGTGCCCGGCGCACATAGCGGCTGTAATCGCGCAGCAACGACAGCTCCTGCCACAACGGTGCCGACGCGGCTGCCAGTTGCACACCCAGCTCATCCGGGCCCGGCCCGTCGAGGCTCCAGTCCAGCGCCGCGCGCAAATCCTCCAGCCCCCTGGCATAGCGCTCCATCCACAATACAGTCGGAGTATTGTCCCAATCCGCCTGCGCCTGCTGCATCAGTGTCAGGCAGCGCTGGGCGTGGCGTTGGCGGGTTGCGCTGAGCTCGTCGGCCTGCTCGAGTTTTTCCAGTGCGTAGTGGCGCGTGGTGTCGAGCAAGCGATAGAAAACATCTTCGTCGCCCACTTCGACGCTCAGCAGGGATTTCGCCACCAGTTGCGTGACAGCGGTGAACACCGCGCCGGGATCGATCTGTTGGCCGATGACCACCGCTGCCGCCGAGGCGAGGGTGAAGCTGCCGCGAAAAATTCCCAGTCGCCGCAGACAGGTTTGTTCGCAGGCGTTGAGCAGGTTGAAGCTCCAGTCCATCGTTGCGCGCAGGGTCAGGTGGCGCTCGGCGCTGCTGTGGTCTCCGGCCGACAATGGCGGCAAACCCTCGCGCAATTGCTTGAGCAATCCGTCCATGCCCAATTCGCTGACCTGTGCGGCGGCCAGTTCCAGAGCCAGCGGAATGCCGTCCAGGCGCTGGCAGATTTCGATCGCCTGCGGTAGCTCGGCGCGACTCAGTTGAAAGCTTTCCCGCGCCGCGGTCGCGCGCTCGACAAACAGTTGCAGCGCAGCAAAGCCCAGCGCCTGAGCCGGCTCCATCGGCATCGACATTGACGGGCATTCGAGCGATTCCAGACGCTGCACGAATTCGCCCTCCGCGCGCAGGCTCTCGCGGCTGGTCGCGAGGATATGCACCTTCGGCGCCCCCCGCAGAATCTGCTCGCTGAGCGACGCGACCGCATCGATCAAGTGCTCGCAGTTGTCGATCACCAACAACATTTGCCGTTCTCGCAGGCCGTCGACCAGACCAGCCTGCGCATCGCCTTCTGGCGCGGACAGATCAAGCAGCGTCGCCAGATGCGAGCCGATCAGCGCGGGATCGGCGATGGGCGCCAAGTCCACCAGGCGGATGCCGTCGCGATACTGGTCGAGCAATTGTTCGGCGACGCGCAGGGCGACGGTGGTCTTGCCGATGCCGCCGGGACCGACCAGAGTGATGCAGCGTCGGCGCGGCAGTTGCGCGATCAGGTGATCGATCACGGGCTGGCGCCCAATCATCCGCGTACGACGCAGCGGCAGGTTGTGTCTGGCGACGGGCATCGCCGGTTTTTGTTCGATGCTGTCGAGCACGATCGGTGCGACAAAACTGTAGCCGCGCTGCGCCACGGTGACGATGTAGCGCTGGCCGTTCTGTCCGTCGCCCAGCGCCTTACGCAGCGCCGCCATGTGCACGCGCAGGTTGATGTCTTCGACGACGCTGTCTGGCCAGACCCCGGCCATCAATTGCTGTTTGCTCACCACTTCACCGGCGTGGGCCAGCAAAATCAGGAGGATATCCATCGCCCGCCGTCCCAGGCGCAAAGGCTGTTGGCCTTCAAGTAGCAATCGTTGCCCGGGATGAATCCGATAGGGGCCAAACGCAATGGCCTGATTCGGGGAAAAGCTCAACAGCGCGCTCCTGCGGTGATGCGGCGGACAGGGCGAATCAGTCCCTGGCGCATGCGCAGGCCGTCTGATCCGGGGTGTCCGGGCATAATCCTCAGGTTTGAGCATCAGTGCAACGGGTGGCGTAACGGCAGCAGTCAAAACACCGCAGGCTGCGCTGCGTTGTTTTTCGGTCTGCCCATGACTCGACAGCGCCAGGCGAAGGGATTGATGCCCTCGCTGCGGGTGAACATGTGGCAGAAGTGCGCCTGATCGCAGAAGCCGCATTCGAGGCTGATTTGCGTCAGGCTCAAGTCGGTGTGCTGGATCAGCAACTTGGCTCGAGCCAGGCGCTGGGCGCGGATCCAGTCCTGTGGCGACAGGCCAGTGCTGCACTTGAATGCGCGGGAGAAATGACTGCGTGACAGTGAGCAGGCACGGGCCAGTTCCGCCACTTCCAGGCTTTCGCCTAGTCGATCGAGGATCAACTGTTTGATCTGGCGTTCACGCTGTGGACTGAGTCCGCCAGTCGTGTTTTTCCGCGGTTCGCAGGCAGGGGCGAGGGCGACGGTTTGCTGTAGATAAGCCATGGCCAAGGTCCGTGTCGGTGGGGAAGGCACGGTCGGCGCATTCCCTCAGGTCAAAAAAGCAACGCTGCGCAGAGGGCTTCATTGTTGGGCGATGCCTTGAGACTGACGAGTTAATCGTTGTTAATTTCCTCGCTCAGGCTGGAACTCAGCACATCCTTGCAAGTCAGCGCCCGGCGCTTTGCGCGACGATGTCGACAAAGCACGGCCGCCGTTGGCCAGGTTCAAAGGGGAATGCAATGAAAGGTTTGGTGAAAGCAGCAACGGCCTTGGCGGTCATGCTGGCAATGTCCGGCGCGATGGCGCAGGCACCACAGGTGGGCACTCAGGCGCCGGGTTATTTCCGCTTGGCGGTGGGCGATTACGAAGTCACCGCGTTGTTCGACGGTTACAACGATTTGTCGCCGAAGTTGTTGCAGGGCATGAGCCAGAGTCAGATTCGCGCGCTGCTCGCACGCCGTTCGATTGAAGCCCCGGGCGTGCAGACGGCGTTCAATGCCTTTCTGGTCAACACCGGCAAACAACTGATTCTGGTCGATACCGGCGCAGGGCAGTGCATCGGCGCCACCGCCGGGCAGCTTTCGGCCAACATGCAGGCCGCCGGTTACAAGCCCGAGCAGGTCGACACGATTCTGCTGACGCACCTGCACCTCGATCACGTCTGCGGTCTGGTCGATGCACAGAACAAGCCGCTGTTCGCCAATGCCACCGTCTATGCGGCCAAGGCCGAAGCCGATTACTGGCTTGATCCGGCAGCACTGGCCAATGCCCCGGCGGGCGCAAAAGAGTTTTTCAAAATTGCCCAGGATTCGACGGCGCCCTATGTTGCCGCCGGTCGCTTCAAGACGTTCGCCGCCGGGCAGTCACCACTGCCGGGACTGGTCGAAGCAACCCTCGAAGCCGGGCACACTCCGGGCAGCACCACGTACCGCTTCACCTCGCAGCAGCAGAGCATCGTGTTCATGGGCGATCTGGTGCACAACCTCGCGGTGCAGTTCTTGCACCCGGAAGTCTCGATCGGTTTCGACGTGAACAGTCAGCAAGCGATCGCCAGTCGGCAGGCAGTGTTCAGTGCTGCGGCAGCGAGCAAGACCTGGGTTACGGCAGCGCATCTGCCGTTCCCGGGCATCGGCCACATCGCCGCCGAGGGCAAACATTTCCAGTGGGTGCCGGTGGAGTACGGCCCTTACAAACGCGCGGCGAAAGTGCCGTTGATCGAGTAAAGTGCCCAGCGCCAGTGGCAAAAAGCGTCTGACACCGATAAGGAAACCACGCCCATGAACCGTAACGATCTGCGCCGCGTCGACATGAACCTGCTGGTGATTTTCGAAGCGTTGATGTTCGAAAAGAACCTGACCCGCGTTGCCGAAAAACTGTTCATGGGCCAACCGGCGGTCAGTGCTGCGCTAGGGCGCTTGCGTGATCTGTTCGACGATCCGTTGCTGCTGCGCAACGGTCGCGGTATGGAACCGACGGCGCGGGCGCTGGCGATCCTCAAGGAGCTGCAACCGGCGATGGACGTGATTTCCGGCGCAGTCAGCCGCGCCAAGGAATTCGAACCGGCGAGCAGTTGCGATGTGTTTCGCATCGGACTGTCGGACGACGCCGAGTTCGGTCTGTTTCCGCCGCTGTTGCGCCAGCTTCAGCAGGAGGCGCCGGGGATTGTCGTGGTGGTACGCCGCGCCAACTACCTGTTGATGCCGGCGCTGTTGGCCTCTGGAGAAATCTCCGTGGGCGTCAGCTACACCACGGATCTGCCGGCCAATGCCAAGCGCAAGAAGCTGCGTGATATTCCCTGCAAAGTGCTGCGCGGCGACGACCGTCCGGGGCCGTTGACCCTGGACGAATATTGCGAGCGTCCGCATGCAATGGTGTCGTTCTCCGGTGATCTGAGCGGCAACATCGACCTGGATCTGGCCAAGATCGGCCGCTGCCGCCGAGTCGTTCTCGGCGTACCGCAGTTCAGCGGCTTGCGCGCCTTGCTCGCCGGTACCGAGATGATCGCCACGGTGCCGGATTACGCCGCCTGTGCCTTGGTCGAAGGCTGCGCCCTGCGTGCCGAAGACCCGCCATTCCCGATCGATGCCGCGCAGTTGTCGATGGCGTGGAGCGGGGTGCACGACAACGACCCGGCAGAGAAATGGCTGCGCTCGCGGATCAGCCAGTTCATGGCGGCGCCGCTGGATATTCCTGCGATATAAATCCTTGCGCCGATCTCAGATGCTGATCATTCCCACGCGCAGCAAAGGAATGCCTCAACGGACGCTCCGCGTTCGGCGTTGGATGGGACGCGGAGCGTCCCGAGCTGCATTCCCACGCAGAGCGTGGGAACGATCAAGCACAGGGAATTCTGTGGTCTGAAAAGCAACTAAGCACACCCATCCAATTTCTTCCGCCCCGGCCTTGGCATGATTCCCGTCAATGACATTCAAAGGGTCGGGTCATGATTGCTACGAGGGATGAACAGGCGCGCGACATCGGGTTGCTGTTCCTGCGGGTCAGCGGCGGGTTGTTTCTGTTGTGGGTGCACGGCTTGCCCAAGCTGCTGGACTTCACCGCGCAGTTGCAACTGATCGAAGACCCGTTCCATCTCGGCGCCCACCTGACCCTGATCCTGGCGATCTTCGCCGAAGTCCTCTGCCCGTTGCTGATCGTCGCCGGTGTGCTGGCGCGTTTGGCCTGCTTGCCTATTCTCTTTGTACTGCTCGTGGCGCTGCTGGTCGTGCATCCGCAATGGAGTGTGGCTGAGGGGCAGTTTGGCTGGTTGCTGTTGATTCTTTTCACCACCGTATTGATTGCCGGGCCCGGACGGCTGGCGATTCCTGTTCGTTTGCCCGGAGTGCTGCGTTATGCCTGAAGTCCTCAATTCACAAGCACCGGGGGCCGATGAGGCCGTCACGTTGATCATCAAACACTCGGTCAAGGCCGGTTTCGAATCGGCCTATGAAGCATGGCTGCGCAACATCGTGCGTGTTGCCGGGCAGCGGGAAGGGCATTTGGGTGTGGACGTGGTGCGCGGCAAGCGCGGGCGTCTGGATTTTTACACGTGCGTATTGCGCTTCAGCTCCACCGAAGCGATGCAGGGCTGGCTGGAATCCTCCGAGCGTCAGGCGCTGGTGGCTGAAGCCGCACCGATGCTGGCTGACGGTGATCAGACCGAAGTCGCGCCGGTCAATGAATTCTGGTTCACACCGCTGGCCGAAGCCGGCTCGCCACCGCCGCGCTGGAAGCAGGCTGTCGTCACCCTGTTAGTGATTCTGCCGCACACCCTGCTGGTGCCGCTGATCTGGGGGCCGTTGCTGGCGCTGCATCCGCTTCTGTCCAACTACGTGGTCGCCACGTTCCTGATCACCCTGACCATCGTCCTCTCGGTGGTCTACGTGGTGATGCCGCCGGTCACCCGTTTGTTCACCCCGTGGCTGGAAGCCAGTCAGGCCCATGAACACCTCGATTCCCAAGAAACCTCGCCGCGTTGAGCGGGGTTTGCTTCTTTTCACTTTCGCTTGAGGAACTGCGATGAGCGCCGATCTGATTTTATTCAATGGCCAGTTTCATACCGTAGACCGGGAAAAACCACTGGCCAGTGCGGTGGCGATCAAGGACGGCCGCTTCGTCGCCGTCGGTAACGATGCCGAGGCCATGGCCCTCAAAGGCAACGCCACACAAGTGGTCGACATGAAGGGCCGCTGCGTCATCCCTGGCCTCAACGACTCGCACTTGCACCTGATTCGTGGCGGTTTGAACTACAACCTCGAACTGCGCTGGGAAGGTGTGCCATCGCTCGCCGACGCACTGCGTATGCTCAAGGACCAGGCCGATCGCACACCGACCCCGCAATGGGTGCGCGTGGTCGGTGGCTGGAACGAATTCCAGTTCGCCGAAAAACGCATGCCGACCCTGGAAGAAATCAACCAGGCCGCGCCGGATACTCCGGTGTTCATCCTGCACCTCTACGACCGTGCGCTGCTCAACCGCGCTGCCCTGCGCGTAGCCGGCTACACCCGCGACACGCCGAACCCGCCGGGCGGCGAGATCGTGCGCGACAGCAACGGCAACCCGACCGGCATGCTGGTCGCGCGGCCGAACGCGATGATTCTCTACTCGACCCTGGCCAAGGGTCCAAAGCTGCCGCTGGAATATCAGGTCAACTCGACCCGCCAGTTCATGCGTGAACTCAATCGCCTCGGCCTGACCAGTGCGATCGACGCCGGCGGTGGTTTCCAGAACTATCCGGACGATTACCAAGTGATCGAACAACTGGCCAAAGACGACCAGTTGACCGTACGCATCGCCTACAACCTGTTCACCCAGAAGCCGAAAGAAGAACTGACCGATTTCCAGAACTGGACCGGCAGCGTCAAGTTGCATCAGGGCGACGACTACCTGCGCCACAACGGAGCCGGCGAAATGCTGGTGTTCTCCGCCGCCGACTTCGAAGACTTTCTCGAACCGCGCCCGGACCTGCCGCAGACCATGGAACAGGAACTGGAACCGGTGGTGCGCCACCTCGTTGAGCAGCGGTGGCCGTTCCGTCTGCACGCCACGTACAACGAATCGATCAGCCGCATGCTAGACGTGTTCGAGAAGGTCAATCGCGACATTCCGTTCAACGGTCTGCCGTGGTTCTTCGACCACGCTGAAACCATCACCCCGCAAAACATTGAGCGTGTGAAAGCGCTGGGCGGCGGTATCGCGATTCAGGATCGCATGGCGTTCCAGGGTGAATACTTCGTCGATCGCTACGGCAAACAAGCCGCCGAAGCCACGCCACCGATCAAGCGCATGCTCGCCGAAGGCGTGCCGGTCGGCGCCGGTACCGACGCCACCCGCGTGTCCAGCTACAACCCGTGGACCTCGCTGTACTGGATGGTCAGCGGTCGCACCGTTGGCGGTCTGGCCCTTTATGAAGAAGGTTTGCCACGCAGCACTGCGCTGGAACTGTTCACCCACGGCAGCGCCTGGTTCTCTTCGGAGCAGGGCAAGAAGGGCCAGATCCGCGTCGGCCAACTGGCAGACCTGGCGGCACTGAGCGCGGACTTCTTCAGCGTTGAGGAAGAAGCGATCAAGTGGATCGAGTCGGTGATGACCGTGGTCGGCGGCAAGATCGTCTACGCCGCCGGCGACTTCGAAGACCTCGGCCCGCGTTCGATTCCGGTGCTGCCGGACTGGTCGCCGGTAGTCAAAGTACCGGGCCACTGGCGCCCGAACTCGCCACTGCAGGCGCAGGTTCACCAGTGCAGCGGACCGTGCGCCGTGCACACCCACAGCCATGAAAAAGCGCGGATGTCGAATGCGCCGGTCAGCGATTTCGCCGGTTTCTGGGGCGCGTTCGGCTGTTCCTGCTTCGCGTTCTGAGTTTGAAAAAAGCGCCGGTCATCAGGGCCGGCGCTTCCCGCAACAACCATCCATCCAGGAGTTTTGCCATGAGCGTTCCTTACAAGCGTCTGAACAAAGATGATGCCGTCGTCCTGCTGGTCGACCACCAGACTGGTCTGATCTCGCTGGTGCAGGATTTCTCGCCGAACGAGTTCAAGAACAACGTGCTGGCACTGGGCGACATCGCCAAGTTCTTCAAGCTGCCGACCATTCTGACCACCAGCTTCGACGCAGGTCCAAACGGCCCGATCGTGCCCGAGCTGCTCGAGCAATTCCCCGACGCGCCGTTCATTCAGCGTCCAGGCCAGATCAACGCTTGGGACAACGAAGACTTCGTTAAAGCGATCAAGGCCACCGGCCGCAAGCAACTGATCATCGCCGGTGTCGTGACCGACGTCTGCGTAGCTTTCCCCACCCTGTCGGCGATCGCTGAAGGCTTCGAAGTGTTCGTCGTCACCGACTCGTCGGGTACCTTCAACACCACCGTGCAACAAGCGGCGTGGGCGCGGATGTCGGCCGCCGGTGCACACCTGATGAACTGGTTCGCTGTGGCCTGCGAGCTGCAAGGCGACTGGCGCAACGACATGGAAGGTCTGGCGCATCTGCTGTCCGAGCGTCTGCCTAACTATCGCAACCTGATCAACAGCTACACCAAGTTCACTGCCAAGTAATCTGGTCGAAAGTCAAAAGCCCCTCACCCTAGCCCTCTCCCGGAGGGAGAGGGGACTGACCGCGTTGTTTGCTAGAGTTGCATCGACCTGCAATACCGAGCCGAGCTCCGCTCTTGAAACGCATGGAGATCGGCTCCCTTTCACCCTCGCCCCCTTAGGGGGAGAGGGCTGGGGTGAGGGGGTGAGCTTTTGATCTTCAAAGTTTCAGATCAGCGTTTTTGCAACCAACCCAAGAAACCACCTTTTTTCACCGCCACCGGTTTGGCCATCAACGCGAGGCGACTGTTCTGCTGACGCACCGCCTGCAACTTGTTCAAGGCCCGGCCGACTTCGCTGCGCTTGTCCATGCACTCACGGGTCAACTGTTTGTCGAGACGATAGATGATGCTCGACGTCAGCGCTGTGAACGTCGCCTGCGACGGTGTATCGGCAAGAATGCTCTGTTCGCCCATGACCTCGCTCGGCCCCATGCGCCCGGCCTCGGTCTGGCCATTGCCGTCCGGCACCGTCGCGCTGACCACGCCCGTGGCGATCACGAACAGACTGTCCGGCACCTCGTCCAGATCCAGCACCACCTGACCCGCCGTGTACTGCTGCGCGACCATCGACTCAGCGAGGCGATCGCGCTCTTCACTGCTCAGCGAACGGAAAATCTTCACCTCATCCAGCAATGCACGAGCACGGCTCGACGGTTCGATCACGCCGTCGGGATGCCGGGAAATACCCGCCGCTTCGAGATGGCGGTGGGCGAGGTCGAACAGTTGATTGCGCACTTCGCTCTTCTTGCCCAGCTCAGCGATGAAACCGCTGGCAACGTATTCCGACATGGTTTCGCCGGCCTCTTTGAGTACGGCTTTCGGCGCCGGGCTGAGCAGCAGCGAACTGCTGCCCTGCAAAGTGCGATCAAGGGCATCGAGTACCCGCCGCGGGCGAATGTGGTTCGGCACCTTGATACTGATCGAGACGCCGTGCATGTTGCTCGGCCGGCTGAGGTTGACGATTTTCGCCTTGGCCGCCACCGAGTTCGGTACTACGGCCATGGTGCCGGCGCTGGTCAGCAGGTGCGTGGCGCGCCAGTCGATATCGAAGACCTTGCCTTCTACGCCGTCGATCATCACCAGATCGTCCACTTGATACGGCTTGGTGGTGTTGAGGACGATGCCGGAAAACACGTCGGCGAGGGTGCTTTGCAGCGCCAGACCGACCACGATGGCGACCACCCCGGAGGTGGCCAGCAGACCTTTGACCGGCAGCTCCAGCACGTAACCGGCTGCCGCAACAATGGCGACCAGAAACACCAGCGCGCCGATGACATCCTGCAACAAGCGTCCGCTGTGACCGATGCGGCGCATCAGCGCCAGGCCGATCACTTCGGTCAGCACCCGTGCTGCGTACAACCACCAGAGAATCCCCAGCGCCGTCGCCCCCAGTTGTGCCACGCGATCATCAGCGAACAGCGGAGCCTGCAACGGGCTGACACCGGCATTGATCACCAGCGCGCTGAACGCCAGAAACAGCGCCAGACGCACGCCGACTCGCGGCGCGCGGTGGCTGAAGGGCGAGAAGTGCCAGAGTGCGGCGTCGAGCAGGAGCAGGACGGCGCTCCAGGACAGCAGGTGGGCGTAGAAAAGAGTCATGACCGGTACTCCGCGACGCTGGTGAGAAAAAAGATCGCAGCCTGCGGCGGCTCCTACAGGGAATCGTATTCCAGAGTAGGCGCTGCCGCAGGCTGCGATCTTTTGCTTTTATGGATTCAGATGAGTCTTCAGTTCAGCCGCCGCCTGGCGCACCGCTGCTTTGACTTCCGGAATCTGGCTCAGCGGATTGAGCAGACCGAAGTCATGAATCATCCCGTTGTAGCGCACCGAGGTCACCGGCACGCCGGCCGCATCCAGATGCCGCGCATAACCTTCACCTTCATCACGCAGCACGTCGAACTCGGCGGTCTGCACCAGCGCAGCGGGCAGGCCCTTGAGCTGTTCGCTGCTGGCGTTGAGCGGCGAGGCATGGATCTGCGCACGCTCGGCCGGGTTGGTGGTGTAGTTGTCCCAGAACCACTGCATCATGCCCTTGGTGAGGAAATGGCCCTCGGCAAATTGCTGGTACGAACCGTCGTCGAACTGCGCATTGGTTACCGGCCACATCAACAGCTGGAAGCGCAGGGCAGGGGTTTTCTGCTCCTTGGCCATCAACGCCACGACCGCCGCCATGTTGCCGCCGACGCTGTTGCCGGCCACCGCCAGACGCTTGCCATCGACACCGATGTCCTTGCCGTGCTCGGCCACCCATTTCGTCGCAGCGTAAGCCTGATTGATCGCCGTCGGGTACTGCGCTTCCGGCGATGGCGTGTAATCGACATACACCGCAACGGCGCCAGAGCCGACCACCAGATCACGGATCAGGCGCTGGTGCGTAGGAAAGTCACCCAGTACCCAGCCGCCACCGTGGAAGAACATGAACGCCGGCAACTCGCCTTTCACCTTGGCCGGGCGCACCACTTTCAGGTTGAGGGTCTGGCCATCGACCTTGATCGCCTTGTCGCTGACTTCCACACCGGACAGATCAACCTTCACCGAAGCCTGCGCACCGGTCAGCACCGCACGGGCGTCTTTCGGGCTCAGTTGCTCCAGCGGACGACCGCCGCCAGCGGCGAGGGCATCGAGGAACGCTTGGGTGTTGTGTTCGACGCCAGGGCTGCCAGCGGCGAAAGCGCTGCTGACGGAGAGGGCGAGGAGGGACGCGGCGAGGGTTTTCTTGACGATGTTCATGGTGAAATCCTTTTGAATGATTTTGATTTTCTGATCGTTCCCACGCTCTGCGTGGGAATGCAGCCGGGGACGCTCCGCGTCCCAACGATCAGATGGCTGCCTTCGGCAGCTCTTTGTGTTCAGGATTGTTTTCAAACCGTGAGCACAGATTAATGGGCTGCTGAAAAGCGAAAAAGCGGCTATAAAGCGTTTAACTGTCCACCAGAGAGTGACAATGAACCCGTTCGAAGACATGCGTATTTTTTGCCAGGTCATGGACTCCGGCAGCTTCACCGCTGCGGCCGATCAGTTGGGGCTGTCCAAGCAGTTCGTCAGCCGCCGTTTGATGCAACTGGAGGAGCGCCTCGGTGTGCGCTTGTTGAATCGCTCGACCCGCCGGCTCGACGTCACCCCGCTGGGGCAGAGCTATTACGAATCGGCGTTGCGCTTGTTGTGTGAGGTGGAACAGGTCGAGCAGGGCATCGCCGGCGAAACCGCCGAGCCGCGCGGCACGATTCGCCTCAGCGCGCCGCTGTCGTTCGCGGTGGCGCATCTGGGTTGTCTGCTGCCGCTGTTCCTGCAGCGTTATCGCGAGGTCACCGTCGAGGTCGACCTGAGCGATCGCCCGGTCGACCTGCTCGGCGAAGGTTACGACCTGGCCCTGCGCATCGGCGTGCTGGAAGACTCGACACTGATCGCCCGGCGCATCGCCAGTATCGAACGGGTCTACTGCGCCAGCCCGGCCTACCTCGCCGAACGCGGCACACCACTCAAACCTGAAGACCTGCACAGCCACGATTGCCTGCCTTACGGCCACGGTCGCTCGGTGCAATGGCGCTTCAACGAAGCACCGGGCAAACCGCTGCTGATCAACGTCACCGGGCGCATGCGCGTCAACAACGGCGAACTGCTGCGGGACGCCGCGGTGCAGGGGATGGGAATCACTTATCTGCCGACCTTCATCGTCGGCGCGGCGCTGAAGGACGGGCGGCTGGTGCCAGTGCTGGATGATTTACGCCCGGAGCCACTGACCCTGTCGGCGGTTTATCCGCAGCATCGCCAGGCTTCGCGGCCGGTGCAGGCGCTGGTGGAGTTTTTGCGTGAGCGGCTTAACCAGAGTCATGTGAATCTTTGATTTTATTTACCGTCGAGTATCGCGTTCTGTCGGGCCAAATAGCGGTGCATGGGCAGTTATGATTAACTTTGATTCAATTTGTATCAAAGCTGAGCGAACACAAGGGGGCAGGACTACTCTGATCAACGGTGAACCCCCGCTGCCCGCAATCTCAAGGAGTCAACTGACATGGCCGCGCCAGTGAAAACCCGATCCGTGACTGCCCATGTACCCGTGCAATTGGCCGAAAAGGTCGATCTGATGGCTGAGCGTCTGGAACGCTCGCGTAACTGGATTGTGAAACAGGCCCTGAGCGCCTGGATTGATCAAGAGGAAGAGCGCAGCCGTTTGACGCGCGAAGCCTTGGCTGATGTGGACGCCGGGCGCGTTATCGATCATCAATCAGTGCAGGCATGGGCGGACAGCTTGAGTTCCGATACGCCTCTCAAGGCTCCACTTTGATATGGAGTTGAAGTGGACCAGCAAAGGGCTTTCCGACCTGACCAGGCTTTATGAGTTTTTGGCAGCAGTTAATCAACCTGCCGCTGCGCGCACTGTGCAACAGCTGACCGCCGCTCCGATAATGCTGCTAGCCAATCCGCGCTTGGGTGAACGTCTGGAAGAATTTGAACCGCGAGATGTTCGAAGGATTCTGGTCGGGCACTACGAAATGCGCTACGAAATTGTCGATTCGACTATCTACCTGCTGCGCCTTTGGCACACTCGCGAAGAACGATAATTCATCGCCAGAATCGCGCTTACAACATCGCAACAACCCCAACTCCGGGTCTGTTCTAGACTCACGCCGCTCAATCACGAGCCTCACCCGGAGTAGCGCCATGGAAGTGCCCACCCCCAAAACCGCCATCGAAAGCAATCGACAGGCGTGGAACGATTCCGCCCGTCATCATCAGGACTCACCGGACTGGCAGGCATTGCTCAGCGATGTCGCGCAGGCAGAGTTTTGCTGCCTTGATGACACTTTGCGCGGCTTGCTGGACGTCGACGGCAAAGACGTGATTCAACTGGGCTGCAATAACGGTCGGGAAAGCCTGTCGCTGTTTGCGCTGGGTGCGCGCAGTGTCGTCGGCGTCGATCAATCGGCAGCGTTTCTTGAGCAGGCCCGCGAGCTCAACAGCCGCTCGCCGCATACTGCCGAATTCGTCGAGAGCGACATCCACCAGCTGCCCGCATCGCTGCATAACCGCTTCGACGTAGCCTTGATCACCATCGGGGTACTCAACTGGATGCCTGACATCGGCGAATTCTTCCGTCATGTCGCGCAGGTGCTGAAGCCGGGCGGCAAAATGGTGATCTACGAAACCCATCCGTTTCTGGAGATGGTTGATCCGCAGGCTGAAGATCCCTACCGCCTCGCCAGCTCGTATTTCCGTGTCGAGCCGTTTGTGCAGCAAGAGCCGATCGTTTACGTAGGTAAAGTCGAGCAGCCGGCGGCAAAGTCGTACTGGTTCGTGCATACGCTGGGCGCGATCTTCAGCGGCGCCATCGGAGCGGGGCTGAGCGTCGTTGATTTTCAGGAGTATGCGCATTCGAACCGGGAAGAGGTGTATGACTGCTATCTGAACCAGCAGGCGCAGCTGCCGATGTGCTTTAGCCTGGTGGCGAGCAACGCCTGAGAACCTTTTTTGCGACGGCTGGCCTCTTCGCGAGCAGGCTCGCTCCCACATTGGTTTCGCGTACGGCGACTATCCAGTGTAGGAGCGAGCCTGCTCGCGATGGCGGCCTTGTGACCGCCAGAAAATTCAGGGAACGGCGTGATTGACTACGTGCCCCGGCTGCGCATAAAGATCAATGCCCAGCGCATGAATCACCTTCAACACTGTGTCAAAGCGCGGCTTCGCTCCGGGAGCAAAAGCCTTGTACAAACTTTCACGACCCATGCCTGAATTCTTGGCGATCTGCGTCATTCCTCGCGCTCTCAAAACGTAACCGATTGCGCGAAGGAATTCTTCGCTGTCTCCGTCTGCAAGCACCTGTGACAGGTACTCACTGATGGCTTCATCACTGTCGAGCAGCGCGACCATGTCGAAATTCGTCAAAGTCTGGCTCATGGTTAAACCTCCTTTGCCATTTTTTGTGCGCGTCGGATGTCTGCGCTTTGTGAGGATTTGTCGCGCCCGATGTCGTGCTTGACTCTATCCAAGTGGATACAGATAAACAGTCGGCCAAGTCTTTTCCGAATGTTGGAAGTGTCGTCACAGTTTGTAGGCAACCAGCCAATCGCTTGTGAGAGCTGCGGGTGCAGCTACTGGCCTCTTCGCGAGCAGGCTCGCTCCCACAGGGAAACGCATTCCAGTGTGGGAGCGAGCC
>NZ_JASCPT010000129.1:0-15290 GCF_029959775.1 Pseudomonas sp. PS01270
CTCAGGGCCAATGCAAATTGCTGACCAACAGGACAACAACCGCATTCGAAAACGCGGCGCGGCCTTCGCGAGCAGGCTCGCTCCCACAGCGGACGCATTTCAATGTGGGAGCGAGCCTGCTCGCGAAGAGGCCGGTATGGCTAATAAATGTGCATGCCTGAAATCAGCCGCCATGGTTTGGTGCGTAAAGATGTAACGAAACGTTAGCGGCGCGCGGCAGTCAGTAGCTTCATCAGCTCTTTTCGGCAAAAGGCCCGTCATGCTCTCGATCCTCAAACAAGAAAGCTTCCTGCTGCTGGCAGTCCTTGCCGCGTGCGTCGCTTATCCACTGGAACACTGGCTGCTGCACAGCGGCCAGATCGTCGCGCTGGGCGGCGGTCTGCTGCTGATCGCCTTTATCGTCGCCGCTTCGATGCGCGTCGCTCATCACGCCGAACTGCTGGCGGAAAAGGTCGGCGACCCCTACGGCACGATGATCCTCACGCTCTCGGCGGTGCTGGTCGAAGTGGTGATCCTGGCGATCATGATGAGCAACGAAGCCTCGGCAACACTGGTGCGCGACACGATTTATTCAGCGGTGATGCTCGACATCAACGGCATCCTCGGCCTCGCCGCTTTGATGGGCGGGATCAAACACGGCGAACAGTCCTACAATGACGATTCGGCGCGCAGCTACAGCGTCATGATCCTCACTGCGATGGGCGTGTCGATGGTGGTCCCGGAGTTCATTCCCGAGGCCAACTGGAAGATGTATTCGGCGTTCACCATTGGCGCAATGATGGTGCTCTACGCGCTGTTCCTGCGCATGCAGGTCGGCCCGCACAGTTACTTTTTCAGCTACAGCTACCCGGACAAACGTCGCAAGAAGGAGCCGGTCGAGCAGGAGCCGAAGCCGGTCAGCCTGGCGCTGTCGATCGGCATTCTGGTGTCGGGGGTAGTGATCATCGGCGCACTGGCCGAGGTGATGTCCAAGACCCTCGATCTGGGCCTGGAAGGCACGGGCGCGCCGCCGGTGATCACGGCGATTCTGGTGGCAGCGATTTCCGCCGCGCCGGAGATTCTGACTGCACTGCGTGCGGCACTGGCCAATCGCATGCAGTCGGTGGTCAACATTGCGATGGGCGCGTCACTGTCGACGGTGATTCTGACCGTGCCGGTGATGGAAGCGATGGCGCTGTACACCGGCCAGCCGTTTCAAATGGCGATGACCCCGGTGCAAACGGTGATGATCTTCATCACCCTGATCGTCAGCGCGATCAACCTCAATGACGGCGAAACCAACGCCATTGAGGGCATGACGCACTTTGTGCTGTTTGCCACATTCATCATGCTGTCCCTACTGGGCCTATAGGGACGCTGAAAAACCTGTGGGAGCGGGCTTGCCCGCGATTGCGGGGTGTCAGAAACCATATATGTACCTGACACACCCCCATCGCGGGCAAGCCCGCTCCCACAGGGATTAATGATCGGATCAGGTACCGGCGATCAACTGCCGAGCCGCCTGGCTGTGATCGGCAATCAGACCTTTCAGATCCAACCCTTCAACCTGCCCATCAACCACACGCCACTTGCCGCCAATCATCACCCGATCCGCCCGATCGGCGCCGCACAGCAGCAACGCCGAAATCGGATCATGGCTACCGGAGAAGCGCAGTTCATCGAGCTTGAACAACGCCAGATCCGCCTGTTTGCCCACGGCGATTTCGCCGATGTCGCTGCGACCGAGCAGGCTCGCCGAACCCTTGGTCGCCCAGCCAAGTACTCGCTCCGGGGTGATCTTTTCAGCGCCGTAGCGCAGGCGCTGGATGTACAGCGCCTGACGCGCTTCGAGGATCATGTTCGAGGCATCGTTGGACGCCGAGCCGTCGACGCCTAGACCGAACAGCGCGCCGGCGTCGGTCAGCTCGATGCTCGGGCAGATGCCGGACGCCAGGCGCATGTTCGAGCTTGGGCAGTGGCAGATGCCGGTACCGGCCTGGCCGAGGCGGGCGATTTCGTCGGGGTTGAAATGGATGCCGTGGGCCAGCCAGGTACGCGGGCCGAGCCAGCCGACGCTGTCCAGATAATCGACGGTGCGCAGACCGAAACGTTGCAGGCAGAAGTCTTCTTCATCGAGGGTTTCAGCGAGGTGGGTGTGCAGACGCACATCGAGCTTGTTCGCCAGATCAGCGCTGGCCGACATGATTTCCGGGGTCACGGAAAATGGCGAACATGGCGCCAGGGCGATCTGGATCTGCGCGCCGTCGCCACGCTCGTGATACTCGTGAATCAGCCGCTGGCTGTCATCGAGAATCACCTGACCTTCCTGCACCGTTTGTTGCGGAGGCAGGCCGCCGTCCTTCTCGCCAAGGCTCATCGAGCCGCGCGTGAGCATGGCGCGCATGCCCAGTTCACGCACCGTATCGACCTGCACGTCGATGGCGTTTTCCAGACCGTCCGGGAACAGATAGTGATGGTCGGCAGCGGTGGTGCAACCCGAGAGCAGCAATTCGGCCAGCGCCACTTTGGTGGCGAGGGCGAGTTTTTCCGGGGTCAGCCGCGCCCATACCGGGTACAGGGTTTTCAGCCACGGAAACAGCGGCTGATTGACCACCGGCGCCCAGGCGCGGGTCAGGGTTTGATAGAAGTGATGGTGAGTGTTGATCAGGCCCGGCAGGATCACATGCTCGCGGGCATCGAACACTTCATTGCACGGCGCCGACGGCTGCTGACCGGCAGCGAGGACTTCGACGATGACACCGTCTTGCACGACAAGACCGCCACGGGCATCAAGCTCGTTGGAGGTGAAAATGGCGAGGGGGTTTTTTAACCAGGTACGGGTCGCAGGCATTGTGGCCGGCTCCTCTGAAAGTTGGGTTCAGGGTTGCCAGCTCAGTGTTGCCCTGTCTGCTGATCCAGGGTCGCCGCGAAGGACGAGGCGCGCAGTTTCAAACAAATCGCAGCGCCGGGCAAGCGCCACCCGACCATTCACCATCACTCCCTGTGGGAGCGAGCCTGCTCGCGAAGGCGTCATGTCAGTCGATACAGATTTACCTGACAGATCGTATTCGCGAGCAGGCTCGCTCCCACATCGGAATTTTCAGTGCTTACAAGGCAATCGTTTCACCCTTGTAATTGACGAAGTGATGCCCGCCCTTGCCGGTGAACGCATTGACCTGGTCGATCAGCCCGCGGGTACTGGTCTCTACATCCAAGTCAGCACCTTCGCCGCCCATGTCGGTCTTCACCCAGCCCGGGTGCAACGACAGTACGGTGAGTTTCTGTTCACCCAGTTGCGTGACAAAACTGTTGGTCATCGAATTCAGCGCCGCTTTGCTCGCCTTGTACAACGCCAGTTCCGGCGCGTCGGGCATGGTCACGCTGCCGAGTACCGAACTCATGAACGCCAGCACGCCGCTGCCGTCGCGAATCTGCCCGACGAAACGCTGGGCCAGATTGATCGGCGCCACCGCGTTGGTGAAAAACAGTTGCCCGACCTCGGCCAGTGTCGCGCCGCCCGGCGTCTGCACGTCCGGGCCTTTGACCCCGGCGTTGACGAACAACAGATCGAAGGTGTCGCCCTTGAGTTTCTGGCTCAGAGCGATCACCGCTTGCTGATCGTCCATGTCGAGCTTCTCGATGCGCACGTCACCCAGCGCTTGCAGCGCCTCGGCCTTCTGCGGATTGCGCACCGTCGCGGTGACCTGCCAGCCATCGCCCAGCAGGGTCTTCACCAGACGGAGGCCCAAGCCGCGGGAGGCGCCGATGATCAGTGCGTTTTTTGCCTGAGACATGATGGGTTTCCTTGAAAGTCAGCATTCAGGATTCAATGGACACGCCTGACCAAGGCGCAGTTGCAGCGCTTGGCGAAAAACAGGCTTTGATCCCGGAGCATACTCCAGGCCTCTTGAGTTTCTCGAGGGTGTTTGATCAGAAACAATCATGAGGCGTGGTTCAAGTGTTGCCTGTGCGGACGCTTTCGCGAGCAGGCCCGCTCCCACATTCGCCTCCGTTCACTCAGATCCCTTGTGGGAGCGAGCCTGCTCGCGAAGAGGCCCGCTCTGACAACGATCAGTGTCCCGATTGCCACGGCTGCCCCAACGAAACCGGCGCATACAACCGAGTGCGCACGGCATCGCGGGAAAGCAGCACCAGCACCAAAATCGTCGCCACATACGGCAGCATCGCCAGCAGGCTCGAAGGAATCGCCAGTCCCAATCCCTGTGCCACCAAGTGCAGGATGCTGGCGAGGCCGAACAGATACGCCCCTAGCAGCAAGCGCCACACCCGCCAACTGGCAAACACCACCAGCGCCAAAGCGATCCAGCCGCGCCCTGCAGTCATGTTTTCCGCCCACATCGGCGTGTACGCCAAAGACAGATACGCCCCGGCCAGCCCGGCCATTGCTCCGCCGAACAACACCGCCAAGGTACGCACGGTCAGCACCGGCAAGCCCATCGCGCTGGCCGCATCCGGGTTTTCACCGACCGCCTGAATGATCAGGCCGACACGGCTTTTGATGATCACCCACGCCACCAGCGCAAACAGCGCGAACGACAGATACACCAGCAGATCCTGGGCAAACAGCATCCGCCCGATCAGCGGGATCTCACTCAGATACGGAATCGCCAAAGGCTCGAAACCTGCCAGCGGCTTACCGACCCAGGCCGCACCGACAAACGTCGAAAGCCCGACACCGAAGATCGTCAGGGCCAAACCGGTGGCCACCTGATTGGCGTTGAACACCAGCGCGACCAGGGCAAACAGTGACGACAACAACATCCCGGCCAACATCGCTAGCAGCACACCCAGCCACAGGTTGCCGCTGTTCAGCGCGACGATAAAACCGATCACCGCACCGAACAGCATCATGCCTTCCTGGCCGAGGTTGAGGACGCCGCTTTTCTCGCAGATCAACTCACCCAATGCCACCAGCAACAGCGGCGTGCCGCAGCGGACCATCGCGTAGAAAATATTGCTCAACAGATCGATATCCATCACAGCGCTCCGGCGGTTACGGCAGGGGTCGAGGCGCGCCGGGTCCAGCGCAGTTTCAGGCGTGGCCGATAGAGAATCAGCACGTCACAGGCGAGCAGGAAAAACAGCATCATGCCCTGGAACAATTGGGTGATTGCCTGCGGCAGATTGAGCGACATCTGCGCGCTCTCGCCGCCGATGTACAGCAGCGCCATCAGCAGACTGGAGAACAGAATGCCGAGCGGATTCAACCGCCCGAGGAACGCCACGGTGATCG
Source organism: Pseudomonas sp. PS01270 (assembly GCF_029959775.1). Lineage (NCBI taxonomy): Bacteria > Pseudomonadati > Pseudomonadota > Gammaproteobacteria > Pseudomonadales > Pseudomonadaceae > Pseudomonas > Pseudomonas sp. PS01270. Next base: position 5,234 of record NZ_JASCPT010000129.1, read on the forward strand.
CTGCATAGCCATAGCCCGGCGACACTTGGGGCACCAGTTGGCCAATCGGCCCGGTCACTTCGCAGACCCCGGCGAGCCCGGCCAGACCACCGCTGATCAACAGCGCCAGCCAGATCAGGCGCTTCTCGCGAAAGCCGACAAAACCTGCCGCACGTTTGTCCAGCCCGAGCACTTTGATCTGGAAGCCGATAAAGCTTTTCTGCAACAACACCCACACCGCAACCAGCGCGAGCAGGGCGAAATACACGCCGGCATGCACGCGGCCGTCCTCCAGCAGCAGCGGCAAGCGACTGGCGTCGCCGAACATCGCCGACTCGGGGAAATTGAAGCCCGCTGGATCCTTCAACGGCCCGTGCACGCAGAACAGCAGCAGGTTCAACGCGATGTAATTGAGCATGATGCTGGTGAGGATTTCGTTGGCGTTGAAGCGCGTGCGCAGCCATGCGGTGAGCCCGGCCCATGCGGCGCCGGCCAGCGTGCCGGTCAGCAGAATCAGCACCAGCGCCCAGCGACTTTGCATGTCGATAACGTTCACTGCCAGAGCACTGCCGGCCAAGGCGCCAAGTAGAAGTTGGCCTTCGGCGCCGATGTTCCAGATCCGCGCCTGATAGGCCACGGCCAGGCCGAGTGCGCAGAGCAGAATCGGCAGCGCCTTGACCAGCAATTCAGACACGCCATACAAATCGCTGACCGGTGCGATCAGCAGCGTGTGCAAGGTTTGCAGTGGGTCGTGGCCCAGCGCGATGAACAACAGCGAGCCGCAGCCGAGTGTCAGCGCCGCCGCCAATAATGGCGAGCACCACAGCATCAGGCGCGATTGCTGGCCACGGGGTTCGAGAGAAAGCAGCATGTTGAAACTCCGTTAAACCGAGGCGGTGCGAGGTGAGTGATCGAACTGGCCGGCCATCCACGCGCCGACATCGCTCAGTTGTGTAAGGCCGGTGTCTTGCAGCGCCGACAGACGCCCGCCGCACAGCGCGCCGAGGCGATCGCTGATCTGGAACAGCTCATCGAGGTCTTCGGAAATCACCAGAATCGCCGCGCCGGCATCGCGCAGGGCGATCAAGGCGCGATGAATGGTGGCGGCGGCGCCAACGTCGACGCCCCAGGTCGGGTGCGCGGCGATCAGCAGTTTCGGTTGCTGAAGAATTTCCCGGCCGAGGATGAATTTCTGCAGGTTGCCGCCGGACAGGCTGCGCGCAGCGGTTTGCGTGTCCGGGGTCTTCACGCCGAAACGCTGGATGATCTGCTGCGCGAGGGCTTCGACTTTGCCGCGTTGGATCAACCCGTGGCTCACCAGTCCTTGCTGGAAAGCACTGAGCAGGGCGTTATCGGCCAGACTCAACTCCGGCACCGCGCCGTGGCCGAGGCGTTCGGCCGGCACGAAGGCCAGACCGAGTTTGCGCCGCGCATCCGGGCGCAGATCGGCAACGTTTCTATCTGCGAAGCGCAGGGTCGCCGCTTGCGCGCGCGGCAAGGGCTGTTCGCCGCTAAGCAGGGCGAGCAGCTCATCCTGACCATTGCCCGCGACCCCGGCGATGCCGACGATTTCACCGCTGCGCACTTGCAGGTCGATGTCTGTCAGCGAGCAACCGAACGGATCCGGGTTATGCCAGCTCAAACCCTGCACCTGCAGAAACGCCGCGCCACCGCTGACCTTCGGATACTCGCCAATCAATCCCGCCGCTTCGCCGACCATCATTTGCGCAAGTTGCTGGTCCGAACATTCGGCGGGCTCGCAATGCCCGGCAACCCGACCGCCGCGCAGCACCGTGGCGCTGTGGCACAAGGCGCGCACTTCACCGAGCTTGTGGCTGATAAACAGAATGCTGCAGCCCTCATCGGCGAGGCGACGCAGGGTGATGAACAATTCGTCCGCCTCTTGCGGCGTCAGTACTGAGGTCGGCTCGTCGAGAATCAGCAGGCGGATGTCCTGCATCAGGCAACGAATGATTTCCACCCGCTGGCGCTCGCCGATCGACAGGCTGTGGACAAGTCGCTCCGGCTCCAGCGCCATGCCGTAACGCCGCGAGACTTCGCGAATCTTCGGCTCCAGTTGCTTCGGCGTGCCGGCCGCCGCGCCCATCGCCAGGGCAATGTTCTGCGCGACGCTGAGGGTTTCGAACAGCGAAAAATGCTGGAACACCATGCCAATGCCCAACTGCCGCGCCTGCGCCGGATTGCGCATCTGCACGCGCTGCCCCTCCCAGAGCATTTCACCGCTGTCGCACTGGGTGACCCCGTAAATGATCTTCATCAACGTACTTTTGCCCGCGCCGTTTTCACCGAGCAGGGCATGGATCTCACCCGGCGCGATGCTCAGGTCGATGGCGTCATTGGCCAGACAACCGGGGTAGCGTTTGCTGATCTGGCGCAGTTGCAGGCGCGGTGGGGAAGGGGCGATGGACATGACAGGCTCGACTGACTTGGAGTTGTGCCTGTGGATAAAGCAATTTCCTGGCCATTGAGTCAGGAACGCTTGCGGAGCCAGTCCGCAAGTGCCGACAGCAGCGCATCGGCGGGCGTTTTGTCTTTCTCTCGAGCACCAATTCAGCGCAAAGCCATTGAACAGGCTCCAGTTTTGCTCGCGCTACGCTGGTTAAAAAACGAGCAATCACTTGGGGCCTAGGCAGATCCAGCGACAGCGACGGTCATGAACGGCTTATCCACAGGTTGTTCCACAGTAATTGTGCGCAAGCGCCGAGGCCGGGCATAAGCACTGCGATGCTTTCTTCTAATGGTGATAAACGACGTTAACTATCTGTTTTTACGCTGTTTTTCCGTTTCGTCGGAACAATTGAACGAAAAGTGAACAAATCGCGCAAAGCCGCATGACAGAAGGGTTACAGCGGTATGTGCTCAGGTTATCCACAGTCGGGTGCACAGCCGATGTGGGCAAGTCTGTGGAATAAGGAAAACGAGGGATGCCCTAAAAGATCGCAGCCTACCGCTGCAACAAAATCCGCCCACGGCTCAGATCCGCCAACTGACTCTGCAATACTTCGATCTGCGCTTCCCCCACCGCCAGCTTCAACTCAACACCATTGGCCGTGAAGTTTTCCTCCACCACCAAGCCACCGAGATCGGCCACGCGCAACTTCACCAGCGCCAACTCGGCGAATCCGCAGGCGCAACTCAGCGGCACGCGGCTGATCAGCTCGATTTTGTCCGCCGCTTGCAGGCACTTGTTGGCGCCACCGCCATAGGCCCGGGCCAGGCCGCCAGTGCCCAGTTGAATGCCGCCGTACCAGCGAATCACCAGAACCGCGACCTGATCGCAGTCCTGCCCCTCGATCGCCGCCAGAATAGGGCGGCCGGCAGTGCCGCCCGGCTCGCCGTCGTCAGTGCTGCGGTATTGCGCGCCGAGTTTCCACGCCCAACAGTTGTGCGTGGCATTCAAATCGCTGTGCTGCTCGAAAAACGCCTGCGCATCGGCGGGGCTGCTGATCGGCGTCGCCAGAGTGATGAAACGGCTTTTGCGAATCTCTTCGCGGTACTCGCAAAAACCGCTGAGGGTGAAAGGCATAAACGTCTTATAGAGAAGGAGTGAGGCCGCAGCCTTTGAGAATGATGCGGATCAGGTTGTTGCCGGCGTCTTCCATGTCCTGCTTGGTCAACTTGCTGCGCCCGGTGACGCGGCAGATCTGCGTGGCGAAGTCGGCGTAATGCTGGGTGCTGCCCCACAGCAGGAAAATCAGGTGCACCGGGTCGACCGGGTCCATTTTGCCCGCATCGATCCACGCCTGAAACACCGCCGCGCGCCCGGTGAACCAGGTGCGGTAGTCCTGATTGAAATATTCGCTCAGGCATTCGCCGCCGCTGATCACTTCCATGGCGAAGATTCGCGAAGCCTGTGGCTGGCGCCGCGAGAATTCCATCTTCGCGCGGATGTAGCGGGTCAGCGCTTCGGCCGGGTCATCCTCGGCAGTGAGGGTGTTGAAGGTGCTGTCCCACAACTCGATGATGTTGCTCAGCACCGCCACATACAAACCGAGCTTGTTGGTGAAGTAGTAATGCAGGTTGGCCTTGGGCAGCCCGGCATTCTGCGCGATGGTGTTCATGCTGGTGCCTTTGAACCCGTGACGGGCGAACTCGTCTTCGGCGGCTTTGAGAATGGTCTCTTCGTTCTTCTGACGAATGCGGCTGGCGGGTTTGCCGCCGTGGGCTGGGACTTCAAAGGTCATAGGCACTTCCGGGATTGTCTGTGGGTGCAACCAGTTGCGTTGATAGCGCACCCACAGGCATCCGACAAGTCCTGGCGCGGAAAAACAGTTACGCCTGTTCGATCTTGTTCAATGACGCGGGGCTTTTTGTCTCGGCGGTTTTGCCTTCCGGCAACAACAGACACAGGACGATTGCCGTCAGCCCGCCGCTGGTGATCGCCGAGTCGAACAGGTTCTGCACCAGTTTCGGCAGCAGGTGCAGCAGGTTCGGTTGCGCGGCGATGCCGAGGCCGACGCCGAACGAAGTGGCGATGATCAACATGCTGCGCCGGTCCAGCGGTGACTGCGCGAGAATACGCACGCCCGCCGCCGCCACTGCGCCGAACATCACCAGCGTAGCGCCGCCCAGCACCGGTTTCGGAATCTGTTGCAGCACCGCGCCGATCATCGGGAACAGGCCGAGGCAGAACAGGATCGCGCCGATGTACAGACCGACGTAGCGGCTGGCAACGCCGGTCAATTGGATCACGCCGTTGTTCTGCGCGAACGTTGTGTTGGGGAAGGCGCTGAAGGTCGCCGCGATCATGCAACTGACACCATCACCGAGCACGCCACCACGCAAGCGGCTTATATAAGAAGGGCCGCTGATCGGTTGGCGGGCAAGCATGCAATTGGCGGTGAGGTCGCCGACGGTTTCGATGGTGCTGATCAGGTAAATCAGCGCGACCGGCAGGAAAGCGGTCCAGTCGAAGTTGAATCCGAACTTGAATGGCGTAGGAAAACTCACCAGTGGCAAGTCAGGCAACGGCTGCGGGACCAGTTTCCCGCTGAACCACGCCGCGAGGCTGCCGAGCACCAGTCCGATGATGATCGCCGACAGTCGCACCCACGGCGTGTTCGAGCGGTTGAGCAGAATGATTGTCAGCAGCACGAACACGCCCAAGGCCAGATTGCCCGGCGCGCCGAAGTCCGGCGCGTTGAAGCCGCCACCGAGATCGGTGATGCCGACCTTGATCAGGCTGATGCCGATCAGCGTGATGACGATGCCGGTCACCAGCGGTGTGACCACTCGGCGCAACTGACCGATGAAACGGCTGAGCACGATCTGCACGATTGCGCCGAAAAAGCACACGCCGAAAATCATCGCCAGGATATCTTCCGGGCTGCCGCCGCGCTGCTTGACCAGAAACCCGGCCGACAGCACCGCACCGAGAAACGCGAAACTGGTGCCTTGCAGACAGATCATCCCCGCGCCAATGCCGAACGGTCGCCGCGCCTGGATAAAGGTGCCGACGCCCGAGACCATCAGCGCCATGCTGATCAGGTACGGTAGATGCGCGGTCAGCCCGAGCGCGGAACCGATCACCAGTGGCGGGGTGATGATGCCGACGAAACTGGCGAGCACGTGTTGCAGTGCGGCGAGAATGGCGGCGAGTGGTTTGGGGCGGTCGTTGAGGCCGTAGATCAGTTCACTGGACGAGTCGGAATCTGGCTGCATGGCTTTGGCTTCTTGAAGGAGAGTTATCCCTTCTCTGCAAAAACCTGTCCACTTGCTCAGGTTATTCCAGGATTCTGTCGATGAGGCCCAGCCGGGCTGGGCTCTGCGCGCTTATCTATCGCGTCGCGGCCAGACTCTCCAGGAAACTTTCCAGCACCAAATGAGGGCGCCGCCCCTTGCGCGTGACCGATGCCAGACTCAAATCGTAAAAACGCGTGCCGGCCTTGAGCGCACGCAAGCGCCCCTGCTGCACCCAAAGATTGGCGTAGTGATCCGGCAGGTAACCGATGTAGCGCCCGGTCAGAATCAGAAACGCCATGCCCTCACGGTCAGAGGCACTGGCGGTGCAGTTGAGCGCCTGATAATGCGCCTGAATCTCCGCCGGCAAACGAAAGGTCGGCGCAATCGCGTCCTGACTGTCGAGGCGTTGATCATCGAGTTGCTTGTCGTCGACATAAAACAGCGGATGACCCACCGCGCAATACAGCAGCGAACGCTCGCTGTATAACGGCTGATATTCCAGTCCTGACAAGGCGCTGGCCTGCGGCACCACGCCAACGTGCAGGCGCCCGTCGAGCACACCTTGCTCTACTTCATTCGGCGCAATCATGCGAATCTGGATCTGCACATCCGGCCCGCGCTCCTTCAACTGCGCGAGGGCGTGGGTGATGCGCATGTGCGGCAGGGTGACGAGGTTATCGGTCAGGCCGATGATCAGCTCGCCGCGCAGGTGTTGGTGCAGACCGTTGACCTCGGTGCGAAAACTCTCCAGTGCACTCAACAGCTGTAGTGCCGACTGATACACCTCACGACCTTCCTCGGTCAGGGAAAATCCGGCCCGGCCACGCTGACACAAGCGCAAGCCGAGGCGCTGCTCCAGATCGCTCATCTGCTGGCTGATCGCCGAGCGCCCGATGCCGAGCACGGTTTCCGCTGCGGAGAAGCCGCCACACTCCACGACACTGCGAAAAATCCGCAGCAGGCGAATATCAAAATCACTGACCTGGGCCAGCGGATCGGCGCGGCGGCTGCTCATTTCTTGTTCTCTTTGTTTAGCAATGATCTAACTGAAGGTTAGAAGAGTTGGATTTCACCGACTTTATCGCCGTGGCAATTTAGCTGCAACAACGCTTTCCATCTCCCTGACGCTTATGCCCTGCGAGGTTTTGCCCGATGAACATGCCTGAAAACGCGCCGTCGCCACTGGCCAGCCAACTGAAGCTGGACGCGCACTGGATGCCGTACACCGCCAACCGCAACTTTCAGCGCGACCCGCGTCTGATCGTCGGCGCTGAAGGCAGCTGGCTGTTCGATGACAAGGGCCGCAAGATCTACGACTCGCTGTCCGGTCTGTGGACCTGCGGCGCCGGGCACACCCGCAAGGAAATTCAGGAAGCCGTTGCGAAACAGCTGGGCACCCTCGATTACTCGCCGGGTTTCCAGTACGGCCATCCGTTGTCGTTTCAACTGGCAGAGAAAATCACTGAGCTGACCCCGGGCAATCTGAACCACGTGTTCTTCACCGACTCTGGTTCCGAGTGCGCCGATACTGCGGTGAAAATGGTCCGCGCCTACTGGCGCCTGAAAGGCCAGGCGACCAAGACCAAAATGATTGGCCGCGCCCGTGGCTACCACGGTGTGAACATCGCCGGCACCAGCCTCGGCGGCGTCAACGGCAACCGCAAGCTGTTCGGTCAGGCGATGATGGATGTCGACCACCTGCCGCACACACTGCTGGCGAGCAACGCGTTTTCCCGTGGCATGCCGGAGCAGGGCGGTATTGCTTTGGCCGATGAACTGCTCAAGTTGATCGAACTGCACGACGCTTCCAACATCGCTGCGGTGTTCGTTGAACCGATGGCCGGCTCTGCCGGAGTACTGGTTCCGCCGCAGGGTTACCTCAAGCGTTTGCGCGAGATCTGCGATCAGCACAACATCCTGCTGGTGTTCGATGAAGTGATCACCGGTTTCGGCCGCACCGGTTCGATGTTCGGCGCCGAGAGCTTCGGCGTGACCCCGGACCTGATGTGCATCGCCAAGCAAGTCACCAACGGCGCGATTCCAATGGGCGCGGTGATTGCGAGCTCCGAGATCTACCAGACCTTCATGAACCAGCCGACGCCGGAATACGCCGTGGAATTCCCCCACGGCTACACCTATTCGGCGCACCCGGTGGCCTGCGCCGCCGGTCTTGCGGCACTCGATCTGCTGCAAAAGGAAAACCTGGTGCAGAGCGTCGCCGAAGTCGCGCCGCATTTCGAGAACGCGTTGCACGGCCTGAAAGGCTCGAAGAACGTCATCGACATCCGTAACTACGGCCTGGCCGGCGCGATCCAGATTGCCGGGCGTGACGGTGATGCCATCGTGCGTCCTTTCGAAGCGGGCATGGCCTTGTGGAAAGCCGGGTTCTACGTGCGCTTCGGCGGCGACACTCTGCAGTTTGGCCCAACCTTCAACAGCAAGCCGCAAGACCTCGATCGTCTGTTCGACGCGGTCGGCGAAGTGCTGAACAAGCTCGACTGATTTTTCCCTCTATATATGTACAAAAGTGCGGGCGCCTCTCACGGCGCCTGCGGACCAGAATTCAGGAGTGTTCGATGAGCGTTATCCCGCATTTGATCAATGGCGAACTGGTGACCGAAACCGGTCGCGCGGTAGATGTGTTCAACCCGTCTACCGGTCAGGCAATTCACAAACTGCCACTGGCCAGCCAGGCCACCATTCAGAAAGCCATTGATGCCGCCAAGGCTGCGTTTCCGGCTTGGCGCAACACGCCCCCGGCCAAACGCGCCCAAGTGATGTTCCGCTTCAAGCAACTGCTGGAGCAGAACGAGGCGCGCATCTCGCAACTGATCAGCGAAGAGCACGGCAAGACCTTGGAAGACGCCGCCGGGGAATTGAAGCGCGGTATCGAGAACGTTGAGTTCGCCTGCGCCGCCCCGGAAATCCTCAAGGGCGAGTACAGCCGCAACGTCGGTCCGAACATCGATGCCTGGTCGGACTTCCAGCCGTTGGGGATTGTTGCCGGTATCACTCCGTTCAACTTCCCGGCCATGGTGCCGCTGTGGATGTACCCGCTGGCGATCGTCTGCGGCAACTGCTTCATCCTCAAGCCATCCGAGCGCGATCCAAGCTCGACCCTGCTGATCGCTCAACTGCTGCTGGAAGCGGGCTTGCCGAAAGGCGTGATGAGTGTGGTCCATGGTGACAAGACGGCGGTGGACGCGCTGATCGAAGCGCCGGAAGTCAAAGCGCTGAGCTTCGTCGGTTCGACACCGATTGCCGAATACATTTACGCCGAAGGCACCAAGCGCGGCAAACGCGTTCAGGCACTGGGCGGCGCGAAGAATCACGCGGTGCTGATGCCGGATGCCGATCTGGACAATGCGGTCAGCGCTTTGATGGGGGCGGCATACGGTTCTTGCGGCGAGCGCTGCATGGCGATTTCGGTTGCCGTGTGTGTTGGCGATCAAGTTGCCGACGCGCTGGTGGCGAAACTGGTTCCGCAGATCAAGGCACTGAAAATCGGTGCCGGTACTTCTTGCGGCCTGGACATGGGGCCGTTGGTTACCGGTCAGGCGCGTGACAAGGTCAGCGGTTATGTAGACGACGGTGTGGCGGCGGGCGCGACCCTGGTGGTCGATGGTCGCGGTCTGAGCGTCGCCGGTCATGAAGACGGCTTCTTCCTCGGTGGCTGCCTGTTCGACAACGTCACCCCTGAGATGCGCATCTATAAAGAAGAGATCTTCGGGCCGGTGCTGTGCGTGGTGCGGGTGAACAGCCTGGAAGAGGCGATGCAACTGATCAATGATCACGAATACGGCAACGGCACCTGCATCTTCACCCGTGACGGCGAAGCGGCGCGGCTGTTCTGCGACGAGATCGAAGTCGGCATGGTCGGCGTCAACGTGCCGCTGCCGGTGCCAGTGGCTTATCACAGCTTCGGCGGCTGGAAGCGTTCGCTGTTTGGCGACCTGCACGCCTATGGTCCGGATGGCGTGCGCTTCTACACTCGTCGCAAGGCGATCACCCAGCGCTGGCCGCAGCGTGCAAGCCATGAAGCTTCGCAGTTCGCATTCCCTAGCTTATAAGTAGCTGGATGTGCAGAAGGCCGACCTTTCAGGTCGGCCTTCGCGTTTTCGGGGCTTTTTGCCCGATATGACAGAAATATGAAAATAGGTGTTGACGGCAGATTCCAGAGGTCTATAATTCGCCCCACTTCCGGCGCAGTCGAAACGGAAAACTCCTTGAGATTCAAAGAGTTACGCAGTTTTCGACAGCGGCTAGCTTCAGATCATCGAGGCCTGGAAGGAGTTGAAAGAGCAGTGATGTTTGGCTCTTTTAACGGTTCGATCTTCTCGGTCGAAAGCGGAAAAAAAGAGGTGTTGACAGCAGC
>NZ_JASCPT010000012.1:0-80453 GCF_029959775.1 Pseudomonas sp. PS01270
CTCCCACAGGGAAATGCATTTCCCTGTGGGAGCGAGCCTGCTCGCGAAGGCGTCAGCCCGGACAACACAACTGTCAGATTTAGTCTTCCAGCAGCTCTTCAGCCTGACCGAGGATGTTTTCCAGGGTAAAACCGAACTCTTCGAACAATGCCGAAGCCGGCGCCGACTCACCGTAGGTGGTCATGCCGATCACGCGGCCTTCCAGACCCACGTACTTGAACCAGAAATCGGCGTGGGCCGCTTCGATGGCAATACGCGCGCTGACCTGCAACGGCAGAACCGACTGCTTGTACTCCGCATCCTGAGCATCAAACGCGCTGGTGCAAGGCATCGAGACCACGCGAACCTTGCGGCCCTGCTCGGTCAGTTTGTCGAAGGCTTGAACCGCCAGACCGACTTCCGAACCGGTGGCGATCAGGATCAGCTCAGGCTCGCCTGCGCAATCCTTGAGCACATAACCACCACGGCTGATGTTGGCAATCTGGCCAGCGTCGCGTTCCTGATGTTGCAGATTCTGCCGCGAGAAGATCAGCGCCGAAGGGCCGTCCTTGCGCTCCAGCGCGTTTTTCCAGGCCACTGCCGATTCCACGGCATCGGCTGGGCGCCAGGTGTCGAGGTTCGGCGTGCTGCGCAGGCTGGTCAGTTGCTCGATCGGCTGGTGCGTCGGGCCGTCTTCGCCCAGACCGATGGAGTCGTGGGTGTAGACGTGGATCACGCGCTTCTTCATCAAAGCCGACATACGTACGGCGTTGCGCGCGTATTCCATGAACATCAGGAAGGTCGCGCCGTAAGGCACCAGGCCGCCGTGCAGGGCGACGCCGTTCATGATCGCGGTCATGCCGAACTCGCGCACGCCGTAGTACATGTAGTTGCCGCTGGCGTCTTCAGCGCTGACGCCTTTGCAGCCTTTCCACAGGGTCAGGTTGGAGCCGGCGAGGTCAGCCGAACCGCCGAGCATTTCCGGCAGCAGCGGGCCGAAAGCATTGAGGGTGTTCTGGCTGGCTTTGCGGCTGGCGATGGTTTCGCCCTTGGCCGCGACTTCGGCGATGTAGGCCGAGGCTTTTTCCGAGAAGTCGGCCGGCAGTTCGCCGCTCAGACGACGGATCAGCTCGTTGGCTTCAGTCGGGAATGCAGCGGAGTAAGCGGCGAAACGCTGATCCCACTCTGCTTCGACCGCGCGGCCAGCTTCTTTGGCGTCCCACTCCGCATAGATCTCGGCCGGGACTTCGAACGGGCCGTAGTTCCAGTTCAGCGCCTGACGGGTCAGGGCGATTTCCGCGTCACCCAGTGGGGCGCCGTGGCAATCTTCCTTGCCCTGCTTGTTCGGCGAACCGAAACCGATGGTGGTCTTGCAGCAGATCAGCGTCGGTTGAGCGCTCTTGCGTGCGGTTTCGATGGCGGTCTTGATCTCTTCCGGATCGTGGCCGTCGACGTTGCGGATCACCTGCCAGTTGTAGGCTTCGAAACGCTTCGGCGTGTCATCGGTGAACCAGCCTTCGACTTCACCGTCAATGGAAATGCCGTTGTCATCGTAGAAGGCAATCAGCTTGCCCAGGCCCAGCGTGCCGGCCAGGGAAGCGACTTCGTGGGAAATGCCTTCCATCATGCAGCCATCACCGAGGAACACGTAGGTGTGGTGGTCAACGATGTTGTGGCCGGGACGGTTGAACTGCGCGCCCATGACTTTTTCCGCCAAGGCGAAACCGACGGCGTTGGCCAGACCCTGACCCAGCGGACCGGTGGTGGTTTCGACGCCCGGGGTGTAACCGAATTCGGGATGACCTGGAGTGCGGCTGTGCAGTTGACGGAACTGCTTGAGGTCGTCGATCGACAGGTCGTAGCCGGTCAGGTGCAGCAGCGAGTAGATCAACATCGAGCCGTGGCCGTTGGACAGCACGAAGCGGTCACGGTCGGCGAACGACGGGTTGCTCGGGTTGTGCTTGAGGTAGTCGCGCCACAGCACTTCGGCAATATCTGCCATACCCATAGGGGCACCGGGATGGCCGCTGTTGGCTTTTTGCACGGCATCCATGCTGAGGGCACGAATGGCGTTGGCACGCTCACGACGGCTAGGCATCGCTGATCTCCTGGGTGTGAATAGACTGAAACGGAAAAAGGAGGGCATTTTCCCTCACCCATGCGCCTCGGGGCAATGACAGATAGTCATCGGCAGGCGTTTTTCCAATCGATAGCACAGGTTTCGCTTGGTGAAACCTTTCCGCTATTCGTTTGTAGAGACTGCCGTCCGCCGAGAAGTGCCATTTATCGAGCAATATCAAAACTTTTTGATATTGGCCTTGCGGTGCCTTGCCCCCGTCTCTAGACTGCCAGCCCTATGAACTTACGCGTGCCTTCCATTCGCCATGACGATTGCGACGAGCTGGCGGCCCTGTGCAAGGCCGGCGGCGATCCGCTGCGGCTGAATGTCTTGCGCGCGCTGGCCAACGATTCGTTTGGCGTGCTGGAGCTGGCGCAGATTTTCGGCATCGGTCAGTCGGGCATGAGCCATCACCTCAAGGTGCTGGCGCAAGCCGACCTGGTGGCGACACGCCGTGAGGGCAACGCGATTTTCTATCGTCGTGCCCTGCCCCACAGCGAATTGCTCGGCGGCAAGCTGCACGCGGCATTGCTGGAAGAAGTCGACGATCTGGATCTGCCTGATGAAGTGCAAGCACGCATCGAGCAGGTTCATGGTCAGCGTGCCGCCGCCAGCCGGGACTTTTTCGCCCGGGTCGCGGAAAAATTCCGTGCCCAGCAGGATTTGATCGCAGGCCTGCCGCAGTACCGTGACAGCGTGCTGGCCCTGCTCGACAAACTGAACTTCGATGGTGCAGCCACGGCCATTGAAGTCGGCCCCGGCGATGGTGCTTTTCTGCCGGAACTGGCCCGTCGCTTCGGCACCGTAACCGCGCTGGACAACAGCCCGGCGATGCTCGAACTGGCGCGTCAGGTGTGTGAACGTGAACAGCTGGCTAACGTCAGCCTGCAATTGGCCGATGCATTGAACGGCACAAGCCTCAAGGCCCATTGCGTAGTGTTGAACATGGTCCTGCACCATTTCGCCGCTCCGGCCGATGCGCTCAGGCACATGGCCGATTTGCTGCAACCGGGCGGTAGCCTGCTCGTGACAGAGTTATGTAGCCACAACCAGAGTTGGGCCAGGGAGGCCTGCGGTGATCTCTGGTTGGGGTTTGAACAGGACGATCTGGCCCGTTGGGCCACCGCTGCGGGACTCGTTCCCGGGGAAAGCCTCTATGTAGGCTTACGTAATGGTTTCCAGATCCAGGTTCGCCACTTTCAGCGACCGGCTGGCGACACTCACCATCGGTAAATTCAGGAAAACATCGAGATGAGCGAATACTCCCTCTTCACCTCCGAGTCCGTGTCTGAAGGACATCCGGACAAAATCGCCGACCAGATTTCCGATGCGGTGCTGGACGCCATTATTGCCCAGGACAAACACGCTCGCGTGGCCGTGGAAACCCTGGTCAAGACCGGCGTCGCCATCGTTGCCGGTGAAGTGACCACCAGCGCCTGGGTCGACCTGGAGCAGATCGTTCGTGACGTGATTTGCGACATCGGCTACACCAGCTCCGAAGTCGGCTTCGACGGCGCGACCTGCGGCGTGATGAACATCATCGGCAAGCAGTCCCCTGACATCAACCAGGGTGTCGACCGCGCCAAGCCTGAAGATCAGGGCGCCGGCGACCAGGGCCTGATGTTCGGCTACGCCAGCAACGAAACCGACGTTTTGATGCCAGCGCCGATCACCTTCTCGCACCAGCTGGTGCAGCGTCAGGCTGAAGCACGCAAGTCGGGCCTGCTGCCTTGGCTGCGTCCGGATGCCAAGTCGCAAGTGACCTGCCGTTACGAAGGCGGCAAGGTTGTCGGCATCGACGCTGTGGTGCTGTCGACCCAGCACAACCCGGAAGTTTCCTACAAAGACCTGCGCGAAGGCGTGATGGAGCTGATCGTCAAGCACGTACTGCCTGCCGAACTGCTGAGCAAGGACACCCAGTTCCACATCAACCCGACCGGCCAGTTCATCATTGGCGGCCCGGTAGGTGACTGCGGTCTGACCGGCCGCAAGATCATCGTCGACAGCTACGGCGGCATGGCCCGTCACGGCGGCGGCGCGTTCTCCGGCAAGGATCCATCGAAGGTTGACCGTTCGGCTGCCTACGCTGGCCGTTACGTGGCCAAGAACATCGTTGCGGCCGGCCTGGCCGAGCGTTGCGAGATCCAGGTTTCCTACGCGATCGGTGTGGCCCAGCCTACGTCGATCTCGCTGAACACCTTCGGCACCGGCAAGATCAGCGATGACAAGATCATCAAGCTGGTGCGTGAAGTGTTCGACCTGCGTCCATACGCAATCACCACCATGCTCGACCTGCTGCACCCGATGTATCAGGAAACCGCAGCCTACGGCCACTTCGGTCGTGCGCCGCAGACCAAGACCGTTGGCGAAGACAGCTTCACCACGTTCACCTGGGAAAAAACCGACCGCGCCGACGCCCTGCGTTCCGCCGCTGGCCTGTAATACCCTGGCTGCAAGAAAGCCCCGCACGGTTCGCGCCGTGCGGGGCTTTTTCATGCCTGACAGATTTTTGAGATCCGTGTGGGAGCGAGCCTGCTCGCGAAGGCGCCCGCCCATGCAACGTCAATTCAGAATCCGGAAACACCTCGAAAAACACCCCAGGTAACGCATTTCGAATCCTCACCTACCCTTCAAATATTACCCCCGAGCAAGGACGCTCAACGATGCTCTTCACACTGCGCCTGTTGCTGGCCTTCCTGCTGGCACTCATCACCCTCGTCAGCCAAGCCAACTGTCCGAACTGGGATCTTTCCCAAGCCCAACGCGAAATCACCACCCTGCAAAACCGGATCGACCAATGGGACGACGCCTATCACCGCGAAGGCCGCTCATTGATCAGCGACGAACTCTATGACCAGTCCCAGCTGCGTCTGAAAGAATGGCAAGCCTGTTTTAACCAACCCTCATCCCCGCAGCCGTTGCGCACCGCGTCCGGCACGGTCACCCACCCCATCGCCCATACCGGTCTGGACAAGCTGCACAAAGCCGAAGACGTCGCCCACTGGTTGCGTGATCGCCAGAACGTCTGGGTGCAACCCAAGGTCGACGGCGTGGCTGTCACGCTGATCTACCGCCAGGGGATATTGCAGCAGGCCATCAGTCGCGGTGATGGGGTCAACGGCCAGGACTGGACCGCCTCCGCGCGCAGGATCGCAGCCATTCCGCAACGGTTGAGGCAGCCACGGGATCTGCTGGTACAGGGCGAACTTTATTGGCGCCTCAACGCACATGTTCAATCACAGTCCGGCAGCGTCAATGCCCGCGCCACCGTCGCCGGGCTGATGGGACGCAAAACACTCGATGTTGAACAGGCCGCCGGGATCGGCCTGTTTGTCTGGGACTGGCCGCAAGGTCCTGTGCGGCTGCCGGAGAGATTGTCCGAACTTCAAGCATTGGGGTTCGCTGCAACCGAGCCCTTTACACAGCCCGTCAACCGATTCGAAGATGCGCAAAAATGGCGCGAGCACTGGTATCGCTCGCCCCTGCCCTTTGCCAGCGACGGCGTGGTGCTGCGTCAGAGCCAACGGCCACCCGCCGAACGCTGGCAGGCCAAGGCACCTTATTGGGCGATCGCCTGGAAATACCCATTCGCCCAGGCATTGGCCGAAGTGCGCAAGGTCAATTTCAAGATCGGCCGCACCGGGCGGATCACGCCGGTGCTGGAACTGCTGCCGCTCAGACTCGATGACCGCGAAATCAAACGGGTCAGCGTCAGCTCGCTCAAGCGCTGGCAAACCCTCGACATCCACCCAGGCGATCAGGTGGCAATCAGTCTGGCCGGGCTGACCATTCCGCGCCTCGACAGTGTCGTACTGCGCACCAGCGAACGGGCAGACATCAGCATTCCAGATGCCGGCGATTACCACGTACTGAGCTGCTGGCAACCGACGCCGGGGTGTGAAAGCCAGTTTCTCGCGCGTCTGACCTGGCTCAGTGGCAAGCAGGGCCTGGCCATGCAGCATGTCGGTCGCGGCACTTGGGAGAAACTTTTGGAAACAGGCCGTCTGAAACACCTGCTGGATTGGCTGACCCTCGATGCGTCAGAGCTTGCTAACATTGCCGGCCTCGGCGAGCGCAGCAGCGCACGCCTGATCCAGAGTTTTGAGGGCGCGCGGCAACAGCCGTTCGCTCGATGGTTGAAAGCGCTGGGCATGCCGCCGGCCGGACAGGCACAACTGGACGATTCGTGGCAGGCCCTGGCACAACGCGACACTGAACAATGGCAGGCAGAAGCCGGCATCGGCCCGGGACGCGCGGCGCAACTGAGCGCATTCTTTCGCGACCCGCAGGTACTGGCTTTGAGTGAAACCCTGAAAGCCGCCGGAATCGACGGCTTCTGAACCTGCAATCCCCGCCCGGCGGGAACCCAACGGCCGGCCAGACGCTCCAACAGCGCAGTGCCCTCCCACCCCGATTGCCTTTGCACATGGAGCTTTTATGAAATTTCTCGCACCGCTCGCCCTGCTTACTCTTTGCGGCGTCATGGCCGCCCCGGTCATGGCCGAAGAAGACGGCCCGGGCCTGACCGGTTGCGCTGCCAAGAAGCAGGGCATCATCAATCAGATCGAACAGGCCAAGTCACGCGGCAACATGGAGCAGCAGGCAGGCCTGGAAACCGCACTGCGTGAAGTGAACGAACATTGCACCGACGCCGGGCTGAAGAAAGAGCGTGAGAACAAAGTGCTTGAGGCCAAGCATGAAGTCAGCCAGCGGCAGGCGGACCTCGACAAGGCCATGAAGAAGGGCGATCCGGAGAAGATCAACAAGCGCAAGGAAAAGCTCGCCGAGTCGCGCAAGGAACTGCAGGAAGCGCTGGACGAGATCGATAAGTAACCGAAGCCCTGTGGCGAGGGGATTTATCCCCGTCCGGCGGCGAAGCCGTCGCAAATTCGACTGGTCGGGTCCGACTGAAAAAACCCGGTTGTATGGTTTTGGGGCTGCTTCGCAGCCCACCGGGGATAAATCCCCTCGCCACAAGGCACTCAGCAGTTTCAGGAATCAATGATCGCGAAACTCTTTATGGCAAGCACTGCAGGCATCCTCGACTTTCTGCACTGCCGGCCCGAGATTGCTGGCCTTGTACGGCTGAACCTGACTGGCGACCACCAATTCACCGGTAGCCGCTTCGAGGGCGCGGGCCAGTTCCTGAAAACGCGCCTGTTTCTGCCAGACATCGTCCTTGGCGCTGGTGTGATCTTCCTCGCGCACCTGCGGGAAATGCTTCCAAGGCTCATGGGCCAACGCATCAAGTCTGACCGCACCTTCGGCAAATTTCGGCCCGTCGAAGGCAATGCGCCCACGCAACATGCCGCCGAGGTCTTCGCTGGTCTTGAGCATCTGCTTGAAGATCGCCTTGCGCTGGCCCAGCGGCGAATTCGGGTCGACACCGCCACAGGCGGACAAGGTCAGGCAGGCCAGCAATACAACAGCAATGGGTTTCAGAGTCATGGTGGCTTCAGGTCGCGGAAATCGGCGGCCAGTATCCTCGGCTCACCGCCAAACACCAATAGCCCTATTAAAAATACGGGTTGCTCGAGCGCATGGAGCACTCGACCAACCGGCACAGGAATCACTCCATGAACAGCCGCTTCACGGCCTGGCGTCACCCGCTTATCGTCACCCTTCCACTGCTCGCCATCCTCGCCGGTTGCACAGGCGGCGACAGCGCCAAACCAAAAACCCATGCGCTGGCTACCTATTCCAGCGCGACATGGGAAGCCTTGCCAGCGGTCTCCGACAGCGATCTGGTCGCCGGTTTCGGTTCCTGGCGCAGCGCGTGCACACGACTCAAAGCTGACGCAGTCTGGGGGCCGACCTGCGCTGCGGCGGCGAATGTGCCGCAAAGCGCCGCCGAGATTCGTGCATTCCTCAAGCAGAATCTCGATGTCTACGGCCTGCGCGCCGAGAACGACAACCCCAATGGTCTGATCACTGGCTACTACGAACCGGTGTACCCCGGCAGCCTGACGCCGACCGCAACGGCGAACGTGCCAGTGTATGGCGTGCCGGAAGACATGATCATCGTCTCGCTCGACAGCATCTACCCGGAATTGAAAGGCAAGCGCCTGCGCGGCCGCCTCGAAGGCCGCGTGCTCAAGCCTTACGACGATGCGGCGACCATTGAATCCAACGGTGTGAAAGCGCCAGTGGTCGCCTATCTGACTGACCCGATGAACCTGCAATTTCTGCAGATCCAGGGCTCGGGCCGGATCCAGACCGAGGACGGCAAACAGTTGCGCATCGCCTACGCCGATCAGAATGGCCACCCTTACCGACCGATCGGTCGCTGGCTGGTCGAGCAAGGCGAGCTGAAGAAAGAAGACGTGACCATGAGCGCGATCAGCAACTGGGCCAAGGCCAACCCGACGCGCATCCCGGAACTGCTCGCCAGCAACCCGAGCTACGTGTTCTTCACCCGCAACCCGGACAGCAACGAAGGCCCGCGCGGCTCGCTGAACGTGCCATTGACCGCCGGCTACAGCGCGGCAGTGGATCGCAAGGTGATTCCGTTGGGCAGTCTGTTATGGCTGTCGACCACCAAACCGGATGGCACCCCACTGGTGCGCCCGGTCGCGGCGCAGGACACCGGCGGCGCGATTGCCGGCGAGGTGCGCGCGGATCTGTTCTGGGGCACGGGTGATGCGGCCGGGCAACTGGCCGGGGAAATGAAACAGCAGGGGCAGATCTGGATGCTCTGGCCCAAAGGGGCGGCGTTGCCGCAAGTGCCGCAGGTGGCGGATACACCAAAGCAAAAGTCTTAGGTTCTTCGTCGTCTGATCCATCGCTTTCGCGAGCAGGCTCGCTCCCACATCTGGAATGCATTTCCATGTGGGAGCGAGCCTGCTCGCGAAGAGGCCGGCAGCAACAGCCGATAATCAGATCGACACAAAGAAGAACGAAGCAATCAGCCCCATCCCGATAAACCACACCACCGAACGCAGTGCAGCCCAGTCGGCCAGATAGCAAATGATGTACAGCAGGCGACTGGTGATAAACAGCACGGCCAGCACATTGACCGTCACCAGCTGCGCAGTGCCGACCAGATGCGCAACGATCACCGCAGCGGCAAACGCAGGCGTTACTTCAAAGCTGTTCAGTTGCGCGGCGTGGGCGCGACGGGCGACGCCATCGACGCTGTCGAGAAAGTCCCGTGGATCATAATTGTCCTTCAAGCGGAAACCGCCGGTGGCCTTCGCCACGATCGTGCACACGTACGGCAGGAAAATCGCGATCAACACACACCACAGAGCCACTGTCATAACGTCGTCCTTTTTTTCGATTGGTGAAATTGGCGAGCGATCAGAACTTCATCACCAGCATGCCGATCAGCACCTGCCCACAGGCTAAGAGCCGCGCCCGGCAGAAAGGTTCTTTCAGCTGGATATAACACGGCAATTCCAGTGAGCCGTCGATTAGTCAGATTATTGATTCGCCATGTGTCAGCAGCTGTTTATACTGCAACCCACCGCGCCGTACTCAGCTGCACACCAAAAAATTCCAATAAAAGCTGCCTGCTCCGCTTTCATCGAAAACGGTCGCTGGCACGCGTATGCCTGATCAAAGCGTCAAGACTACCGACAGAGACCTTGCGCATGCCCCTCGCTTTGCTTGCACTCGCCGTTGCCGCGTTCGGCATCGGCACTACCGAATTCGTCATCATGGGCCTGCTCCCCGACGTCGCCCGCGATCTGGCGGTGAGCATTCCTCACGCCGGGCTGCTGATCACCGGTTACGCCCTGGGCGTGGTGTTCGGCGCACCGATCCTGGCGATCGGCACCGCCAATATGCCGCGCAAAGCGACACTGCTGGGCATGACGCTGATGTTCATCCTCGGCAACGTGCTCTGCGCGCTCGCGCCGAACTACGCGACGCTGATGGCGGCGCGGGTGGTCACGGCGCTGTGTCATGGGGCGTTTTTCGGCATTGGCTCGGTGGTTGCCGCCGGCCTGGTGGCGCCGAACAAACGCGCGCAAGCCATTGCCATGATGTTCACCGGCCTGACCCTGGCCAACGTGCTCGGCGTGCCACTCGGCACAGCGCTTGGCCAATACGCTGGCTGGCGCTCGACCTTCTGGGCAGTGTCGGTGATCGGCATTGTTGCGGCGCTGGCGCAGTGGTTGTGGCTGCCAAAACACATCGCAATGGACAAAGCCAACCTCGCCAGCGAATTCAAAGTGCTGGGCAAGGCCAACGTGCTGCTGGCGCTGGGCATGAGCGTGCTGGCCTCGACCAGCCTGTTCAGCGTGTTCACCTATATCGCACCGATCCTGCAAGACATCACTGGCGTCAGCCCCCACGGCGTGACGGTGATGCTGCTGTTGTTCGGCGTCGGCCTGACAGCGGGCAGCATGCTCGGCGGGCGCCTGGCCGACAGCCGCTTGCTGCCGTCACTGGTCGGCGTGGCACTGGCGGTCGTGGTGATTCTCGCGGCGTTCAGCCAGACCAGCCGTTCGGTGATTCCGGCGGCGATCACTCTGGTGCTGTGGGGAATTTTCGCTTTTGCGCTGTGCCCGATTCTGCAGCTGTTGATCATCGATCAGGCGCACGAAGCGCCGAATCTGGGTTCGACGCTGAACCAGAGCGCGTTCAATCTGGGCAACGCAGCAGGTGCCTGGATTGGCGGGCTGGTGGTTGCCAGCGGCGCGGATCTGGCGGACCTGCCGTGGACCGGGGCGCTGGTCGGCGTGCTGACGGTGCTGACGGCGCTGTTGTTCATTTACCTGCAACGTCGGCGGGCGAGTGCGGTCAATGTGTCTGGCTGAGACCTCTGCGACTGACTACCTGTGGCGAGGGGATTTATCCCCGTTGGGCTGCGCAGCAGCCCCCAAAACCTTCAATCGGGTTTTGTCAGAAATAATCGATAAACCGGATTGCGACGGCTTCGCCGCCGAGCGGGGATAAATCCCCTCGCCACAATGAACTGTGGTGTGTCCAATGTCGCTCTTCGCCCATCAAACCCCTGCGTCCAACCTCCGGTCGCGCTCCATTCACTCTCCATCCAAAGGACCCCGGATGCTTGAACTCGTCGCCGCTTTTATCTGCCTCACCACCCTCCTGACCTTCGTCAATTTCCGCTTTATCGGCCTGCCGCCGACCATCGGCGTGATGGTTACCGCCCTGCTGTTCTCACTGCTCCTGCAAGGCCTCAGCGTCCTCGGCTTTCCCGGCCTCGAAGACCGCGTGCAGCAACTGATCGGCCAGATCGATTTCGGCGATCTGCTGATGAACTGGATGCTCTCGTTCCTGCTGTTCGCCGGCGCCCTGCACGTCAACCTCAATGATTTGCGCAGCTACCGCTGGCCGATCGGCCTGCTGGCGACCTTCGGCGTGTTGATCGCCACCGTGGTGATCGGCAGCCTGGCCTTCTACATTTTTGCCCTGTTCGGCTGGCACGTGAGTTTCCTCTACTGCCTGTTGTTCGGCGCGCTGATCTCACCGACCGACCCGATTGCCGTGCTCGGCGTATTGCGTACCGCCAACGCTTCGAAGCCACTGAAAACCACCATCGTCGGCGAATCACTGTTCAACGACGGCACGGCGGTGGTGGTCTTCACCGTGCTGCTGGGCATCGCGCAACTGGGCGAAACCCCGACCGTCAGCGCCACGGCCATGCTCTTCGTCCATGAGGCGATTGGTGGTGTGTTGTTCGGCGGACTGATTGGTTATCTGGTCTATCGGATGATCAAAAGCGTCGAGCAGCACCAGATCACCGTGATGCTGACGCTGGCCCTGGTGATCGGCGGTTCGGCGATGTCCACCGAACTGCACGTCTCGGCGCCGATTGCGATGGTGGTGGCCGGTCTGATCATCGGCAACCTCGGGCGCAATCTGGCGATGAACGACATGACCCGGCGCTATCTGGACGGTTTCTGGGAGTTGCTCGATGACATGCTCAACGCGCTGCTGTTTGCGCTGATCGGCATGGAGCTGTTGCTGCTGCCGTTCAACTGGCTGCACATGGCCGCCGCAGGCCTGCTGGCGGTGGCGATTCTGCTGTCGCGCCTGCTCACCGTGGCCCCGGCGATCCTGCTGCTGCGGCGCTGGCGCTCAGTGCCGGCCGGCACCATCCGCATCCTGACCTGGGGCGGTTTGCGCGGCGGTGTTTCGGTGGCACTGGCGCTGGCCCTGCCGCTGGGCCCGGAGCGCGATCTGCTGCTGAGCATCACCTACATCGTCGTGCTGTCGTCGATCCTGCTGCAGGGCCTGACCATCGGCAAACTGGTCAAGCATGCGACGCGCAATGAGCCGGCCGTCGTGCCTGAGCCAGCCCACCACTGATCATTTCTTGATCGACTGCGGATCGGGCTTAACAGCCTGATCCGCAGGTTCCTTCGGCGCACCGCTTTCGCTGCGAATCTGCGCATGGCTGATCAGCGCGAAGATAAAGCTGCCGCCGATGATATTTCCCGCCAGCGTCGGCCCGGCGAACACCGCCCAGAAATCACTCCACGGCAACTCGCCGGCAAACACCAGATAGGACACTTCCGCCGATCCGACGACGATGTGGGTGAAGTCGCCCAGCGCCATGAAGTAGGTGATGAGGATGATGATCCACATCTTCGCGCTCTCCATGGACGGGATCATCCAGACCATGGTGGCGATCATCCAGCCGGAGACGATGCCCTTGGCGAACATCTGACTGGCGCTGTGCTCCATGACCTTGCGGCCGATTTCGAGGAAGGCGACGTCGGTCTTGCTGTCGAAAATCGGCAGTTCCAGCATCACGTACGCCACCAGAATCGTCCCGCAGAGGTTGCCGACCAATACCACTGTCCATAGACGGATCAGGCGCAGGAAATTCTTCAGCGTCGGCCTGGTCATCACCGGCAGCACGGCGGTCAGGGTGTTTTCGGTAAACAGTTGCTGGCGCGCGAGGATGACCGCGAGGAAACCGGCGCAGTAGCCGAAACTGGCGATCACCTTGAATTCGTCGCCGTCGGGCAGGCGCGAATTGAGCAATCCCATGCCCATCAGCGACAGGCCCATGGTCAACCCTGCCGCCAGCGCCGACCACCACAGCGCGGCAATGCTGCGCTCCAGTTCCTGGTCGCCCTGAGTGCGGATGATTTCATGCAGAACGGCCGCGCGCGGCGGCTGGCTCTTCTCGACTTCGTGCTGCTCCTTGGCCGAGAGGTCGGGGGTCTTGTCGCTGGTGGGGGTGGTCATGGCGTGGCAACCGGTGGGGGGGGGATGTAGCTACGACCGTTGCGCTTCATGGCTGTTCAGTGGCCAGGCGAATCTCCGCTGAATTGGCAACCGCTTTCGCGAGCAGGCTCGCTCCCACAAGGATCACGCTGTACCTGTGGGAGCGAGCCTGCTCGCGAAGAATGCGCCGTCGATCTTATTGAACGGCCTCGTCATCCTTGAACTGGTCTTTCACGTATTTGATCTCGGTCCGCCCGTGCGGCGCCGGCAGGCCGTCTTCGCCGAGGTTGACGAACACCATCTTCTCGACGGTCAGGATGCTCTTGCGGGTGATCTTGTTGCGCACTTCGCAGGTCAGGGTGATCGAGGTGCGGCCGAATTCGGTGGCGGTGATGCCCAGTTCGATGATGTCGCCCTGGCGCGAGGCGCTGACGAAGTTGATTTCCGAGATGTACTTGGTCACCACACGCTGGTTGCCCAGTTGCACGATGGCGTAGATCGCGGCTTCTTCGTCGATCCAGCGCAGCAGGCTGCCGCCGAACAGGGTGCCGTTGGGGTTGAGGTCTTCGGGTTTTACCCATTTGCGGGTGTGGAAATTCATGTTCACTCCTGAGCGCTTGCCGAAAGATGCGCCCATCTTGGCAGACTGCTCAGTCAGGCTCCAGGCAGCTGCGACTATGGTCGCCATTGGCGATCTTCATCTGGCCGACAGAAACCCTTTGGAAGATCAGCCCGGGCGGCTATAATCGCCCCCGTTTCAAAAAACGGTAACGTTCACTGGCTACCGTTTTCCCGCCACCTGTCCGAGGGGCGCTGCAGCAGGTTCGACCTGTCAGGCTCGGATGGGGCGTTGACCGGCCTGCGCCGGACACTAAACGCACAACGGCGCCCATTCGCATACATTACGAATGGAGGCTCTTCATGAGCGCTGTCAACACGCCTGCCGATTTTACCGATTACAAAGTTGCCGACATGTCCCTGGCTGCCTGGGGCCGTCGCGAAACCATCATCGCCGAATCGGAAATGCCTGCCCTGATGGGTCTGCGCCGCAAATACGCTGCCGAGCAGCCGCTCAAGGGCGCGAAAATCCTCGGCTGCATCCACATGACCATTCAGACTGCCGTGCTGATCGAAACCCTGGTTGCCCTGGGTGCCGAAGTGCGCTGGTCGTCCTGCAACATTTTCTCCACTCAGGATCAGGCCGCTGCCGCTATCGCTGCCGCCGGTATCCCGGTGTTCGCCTGGAAAGGCGAGACTGAAGAAGAGTACGAGTGGTGCCTGGAGCAGACCATCCTCAAGGATGGCCAGCCTTGGGACGCCAACATGATCCTCGACGACGGCGGCGACCTGACCGAGCTGCTGCACAAGAAATACCCGCAAGTGCTCGATCGCGTTCACGGCGTGACCGAAGAAACCACAACTGGTGTACACCGTCTGCTGGACATGCTGGCCAAGGGCGAGCTGAAGATCCCGGCGATCAACGTCAACGACTCGGTGACCAAGTCCAAGAACGACAACAAGTACGGCTGCCGTCACAGCCTGAACGATGCGATCAAGCGCGGCACCGACCACCTGCTGTCCGGCAAGCAAGCGCTGGTCATCGGTTACGGTGACGTGGGCAAGGGCTCGGCTCAGTCGCTGCGTCAGGAAGGCATGATCGTTAAAGTCTCCGAAGTTGACCCGATCTGCGCCATGCAAGCCTGCATGGACGGTTTCGAACTGGTGTCGCCGTTCATCGACGGTATCAACGACGGTTCCGAAGCAAGCATCGACAAAGCGCTGCTGGGCAAGATCGACCTGATCGTGACCACCACCGGTAACGTCAATGTTTGCGACGCGAACATGCTCAAAGCCCTGAAGAAGCGCGCCGTTGTCTGCAACATCGGTCACTTCGACAACGAAATCGACACCGCTTTCATGCGCAAGAACTGGGCATGGGAAGAGGTGAAGCCACAGGTGCACAAGGTTCACCGCACCGGCGCTGGCAGCTTCGATCCACAGAACGACGACTACCTGATCCTGCTGGCCGAAGGCCGTCTGGTGAACCTGGGCAACGCCACCGGTCACCCGAGCCGCATCATGGACGGTTCGTTCGCCAACCAGGTTCTGGCACAGATCTTCCTGTTCGGCCAGAAATACGCCGACCTGTCGCCAGCGCAGAAAGCCGAGCGTCTGACCGTTGAAGTACTGCCGAAGAAACTCGACGAAGAAGTGGCCCTGGAAATGGTTCGCGGCTTCGGCGGCGTGGTCACCCAACTGACCAAGCAACAGGCTGACTACATCGGCGTCACCGTCGAAGGCCCGTTCAAGCCGCACGCCTATCGCTACTAACAGGCGCTGAAAGCTCGCTCTCCCTGTGGGAGCGAGCTTGCTCGCGAAGGCGATTGATCATTCAACATCACGGTTGTCTGACCCAGCGCTTTCGCGAGCAGGCTCGCTCCCACACGGGATTGCAGCGCCTCGAAGGTACTTGTTTACAAGGGTATGACCATGTCCCAAGACCGTCGCTACAGCTTCGAGTTTTTCCCGACCAAGACCGATGCCGGGCAAGAAAAGCTGCTCGCCACTGCCCGTCAGTTGGCCACCTACAACCCTGATTTCTTTTCCTGCACCTACGGCGCTGGCGGTTCGACCCGTGATCGCACGCTCAACACCGTGTTGCAGCTGGAAAACGAAGTCAAAGTACCCGCCGCTCCGCACCTGTCGTGCGTCGGTGACAGCAAGGACGACCTGCGCGGCCTGCTGAACGAATACAAGGCTGCCGGCATCAAGCGCATCGTTGCCCTGCGTGGCGACCTGCCGTCCGGTATGGGCATGACCAGCGGTGAGCTGCGTCACGCCAATGAACTGGTGGAATTCATTCGTGAAGAAACCGCCGATCATTTCCACATCGAAGTCGCCGCTTACCCGGAGATGCATCCGCAAGCGCGCAACTACGAAGACGATCTCGCCAACTTCGTGCGCAAGGCAAAGGCCGGTGCCGACAGCGCGATCACCCAGTACTTCTTCAACGCCGACAGCTACTTCTACTTCGTCGACCGTTTGCAGGCGCTGGGCGTGGATCTGCCGATCGTGCCGGGGATCATGCCGATCACCAACTACAGCAAACTCGCGCGCTTCTCCGATGCCTGCGGTGCGGAAATCCCGCGCTGGATCCGCAAGCAACTGGAAGCCTACGGCGACGACACGCGAAGCATTCAAAGCTTTGGCGAACAAGTCGTCAGCGAAATGTGCGAACGCCTGCTGCAGGGCGGCGCACCGGGGCTGCACTTCTACTCGATGAACCAGGCCGAACCTAGCCTGGCCATCTGGAACAACCTGAAGCTGCCGCGCTGAAGGTTTTCCATGCGATAAAAAAGGCCCTCACCGGGCCTTTTCAATGAAAAGCACAAATGGAATATTGTTGTCGATGATCTGCGCGCAAACAAAAACACGCCCTCAACTGGTCTATCTGGTTTTCGGTGCCGAGACTTACCATCAGGAAGCTGTTTTCAGCATCGCCAGTGCTCTGGCGTGGTTGCGCGAGACACCGGATGCCGCGATCGATATCCAGGTCTTCAGCGACAATCCGCAACCCTACGAGCATCTCCCCGTACGCATTCGCCCGCTGGACGCCGAAACGCGCCAGAAATGGAGCGAGCCCCACGGTTATCATTTCCGCATCAAACATGTCGCGTTGCGCTCGGTACTTGAAGAGCATGAAACGGCGCTGTTGATCGACACCGATACGTTTTTCCACTGCTCGCCGCTGAAACTGTTCGAGCGGGTACAGCCCGGCACGCTGCTGTGCAATGACTACTACGCCCGCTATGGCGACAACAAGATGAGCCTGCTCTACCGCACGCTGTCGGCCACACTGCTGGACAAAGGCCTGACTGACGATCACATGCGCCTGCTCAACTCCGGCGTCATCGGCTTGCACCGGCAGGACGCTCACGTGCTGGACCGCTCCATCGCTTTGATTGATGAGCTGTTCCCGTCGGCACAGGGCGCCTACACCCTCGAAGAGTTCTGCCTGTCAGTGGCCGCCTACCGCACGCTCGACGTCAACAAGTGCCCGGATCTGATTCACCATTACTGGAGCCGCAAGCACCTGTTCAGGGCCAAGGTTCAGGCCTGGGTCGCCAAACATGGCGACAACCCGACCGGCGAGGCTGCACTGGACGACACCCGGCGGGTGTCGCCGCAACTGCCGCGACCACCGCGCCTGCAGCGGATGTTCTACAAGCTCGCCACGTTGCTGCTGCCGGCACATCTGCGTCAGTTCATGCGCGAAATCCTTTACGGCTGCTATGAACATCCCAACGAGTTCGATCAGGCGTGTGCAGCGGTCTGGTGGGACAAGGCGCTGGAAAACCAGCAGAAACGCATTGGCAAGCCGGTTTGCAGGCACTTGCTCAGGGACTGGTTCAGTCGCGGCCTGGTCAAGCGGATCCTTGGTTCGCGTCACGCGAAGGTCCACCAACACCTGCTGAAAACCGCAAGCAAATAAGGCCATCACGGCCATTGCGCCCGGGGTCTGCGCGAAACATGCATGCCAGAGCTTCTCATCAGGCGTTTCGCGTACTAACCTCAGGCCATGCCCCTTATTGCCCAACTGCTGAGCGTTATTCTTTTGACTTGCCTGAGCGTCGCCGCTCGGGGGGAGAAGTTGCGTATTGTCACCGAGCCGTGGGCGCCGTACGTCTACGAACAGGGCGGAAAGAACCTCGGTCTTGACTACGAAACCACCGCCATCGTGTTCCAGCGTCTGGGCATTGAAGTGGAATGGCAGTTCCTGCCGTGGAAGCGCTGCCTGTCGATGCTCGAGACCGGCCAGGCCGACGGTGCGCTGGACATCTTTCACAGCGCCGAACGCGACGCCACCTTGCTCTATCCCAGCGAACCGTTGTCCGATGTCGAATTCGTGATGTTCTACGCCAACGACCGGCCGCATCCATTCAACACCCTCGAACAACTCAAAGGCCTGACCATCGGCACCTCGCCGGGTTATCTGTACAGCCCTGATTTCAGCCAGTCGCAGCTGTTTACCCGAGAGCCGGCACCGACCCATGAAGCCAATTTCGGCAAACTGGTGCGCGGGCGGATCGACCTGCTGATAACCGATCGCCGCGTCGGTCAGCATTTGCTCGATGAGCTGAATATTCGCGATCTGATTACGGAAAACCCGACGGTTATCAGCCGTCAGAGCCAGTTTCTTGCGGTTCGGCGCAATGCCGGCATGGATTTGCTGGTGCAGCGTTTCGGCGCCGAGCTCAAGCGTTTCAAGCGTGAACCGGCCTACGCCGAGCTCAGCGCGCGCTATGGTGCCGCACCTGTTGAGGGCGCACCAATGCGCCCGGCCACGGCCGGCGGCAAAACCGTTGAGCAGCAGGAAAGCAGCGCGCAGTGATTGCTCTGTTATACTCCGGCGTTCCCGCCAGGCTCACGCCCGGACGCCCGGAACCGTAACAGGCCTCTCGACCCGCTACAGCGCAGCTTCCAGCCCGCGCGAGCGCTCCTGACGTGCCTTCGGAACCGCCGCTGGACCGGACGGGATTGCGTCCTCTTAAACGTGATTCGCGCCAGGCAAGACTCCCATTGGGCCAAGCCCTAACTAAAACAGGATTACTCATGTCCTTTGCTTCCCTCGGTCTCTCCGAGGCTTTAGTCCGTGCCATCGAAGATGCGGGCTATACCGAGCCTACTCCGGTGCAACAGCGGGCCATTCCCGCCGTGTTGCAAGGTCGCGACCTGATGGTGGCGGCTCAGACAGGTACCGGTAAAACCGGCGGTTTCGCCCTCCCGATTCTGGAGCGGTTGTTCCCCAACGGTCACCCGGACAAATCCCAGCGTCACGGCCCGCGCCAACCGCGCGTGCTGGTCCTGACCCCGACCCGCGAACTCGCGGCCCAGGTGCACGAGAGCTTCAAGATCTACGCCCGTGACCTGAAATTCGTCAGCGCCTGCATCTTCGGCGGCGTCGGCATGAACCCGCAGGTCCAGGCCATGTCCCGTGGCGTCGACGTTCTCGTCGCCTGCCCGGGTCGCTTGCTCGACCTCGCCGGCCAGGGCAGCGTCGATCTGTCCCACGTGGAAATTCTCGTTCTCGACGAAGCCGACCGCATGCTCGACATGGGTTTTGTCCACGACGTGAAGAAAGTCCTCGCACGTCTGCCGGCCAAGCGTCAGAACCTGCTGTTCTCGGCGACTTTCTCCAAAGACATCACCGACCTCGCGGGCAAACTGCTGCACAACCCGGAACGCATCGAAGTGACGCCGCCGAACACCACGGTCGAGCGCATCGAACAACGCGTGTTCCGCCTGCCGGCCAGCCACAAACGTGCGCTGCTGGCGCACCTGATCACCGCCGGCGCGTGGGAACAGGTACTGGTCTTCACCCGCACCAAGCACGGCGCCAACCGTCTCGCTGAATACCTGGACAAACACGGCCTGCCGGCTGTGGCGATCCACGGTAACAAGAGCCAGAACGCGCGCACCAAAGCCCTGGCCGACTTCAAGGCCGGCGAAGTACGCATTCTGGTTGCCACCGACATCGCCGCCCGTGGTCTGGACATCGACCAGTTGCCGCATGTGGTCAACTTCGAGCTGCCGAACGTCGATGAAGACTATGTGCACCGTATCGGCCGTACCGGCCGCGCCGGTCGTTCGGGCGAGGCGATCTCGCTGGTCGCGCCAGACGAAGAAAAACTGCTGAAAAGCATCGAGCGCATGACCAAACAGAAGATTGCCGACGGCGATCTGATGGGCTTCGACTCCAGCACCATCGAAGCCGAGAAGCCGGAAGCCCGCGAGCGTCCGGACATCCGCAACCCGCGCAATTCCCGTGGCCCGCGTGGCGACGGCCCGAATGGCGGCGGCGGCGGTGGTGGTGGTCGCAAGGACAAAGGCAAAGACAAGGGCAAGGAAAAGCCGGCCGGTGAACGTGGCGAGCGCCCTGCCCGTCAGCAGAAACCGCGCGAAGGCACGCCGAGCCGCGAACAGCGCCCGAGCCAGCCACCGCGTGCAGCGGCTGACCGTGCCCCGGACGAGTTCCTCGACGACGATATCGATAACTTCGGTAACCGCGTCGACTACGTGCCGAAAGCCGCTCCTGCCGGTGGCCGTGGCCGTCGTCCGGGCGCCCCGGCGCAAGGCGCGGGCGCACCACGCGGTGGCCAGCCTCAGGGTCGTCAGAACGGTCCACGCAACAGCAACGGCTCAAGCACCGGCACGCCACCGGCCAAACGCAGCGGCCCGCGCAATGGCGCACCGCGTGACGGTCAGGGTCGTCGTGACGAATCCGCGCCGCGCAACCGCCGCCCGGCCCGTGACGATCAACCTCGCAGCGAACCGGCCGTGCAGAACCCGCGCAGCAACGGGCCGAAGATCATGCACAAGGAATCGAAAGCCGACCGCTTCCCGACGCCTGAGCAGCTCGATCAACTGCCAAGCCGCCCGCGTGGCGAGAAACCAGCACTGCTGACCCGCAATCGCTGAGTCTCAAACCGCATAAAAAATGCCCCGACTCGAAAGAGCCGGGGCATTTTTTTGACTTGTGAAAATCGCAAGATCACTCAAATCCCTGTGGGAGCGAGCTTGCTCGCGAAAGCGGTGTGTCATTCAACAAATCAAGTAATTGACCTGACGCCTTCGCGAGCAAGCTCGCTCCCACAGGTTTTTCAGTGACGCGAAGTGATGTATCAGACAATAAAAAACGCCCCCGGCCTTGCGACCGGGGGCGTTTTCATGTGGCGGCGAAATTTATTTCGCTTTCACACCTTCGAACGAAACATACAGCTCGACCGCATCGGACTTCGGACCGAGGTCTTTCTGCTTGCCGAAATCGGAACGCTTGATGGTGGTGGTGCCTTCGAAGCCGGCACGGTAGCCGCCCCATGGATCCTTGCCTTCGCCCAGGAAGGTGGCCTTGACGACAACCGGCTTGGTTACGCCCAGCAGGGTCAGGTCGCCGGTCACGTCAGCGGTGTTGGCACCGGTGGACTTGACGCTGGTGGATACGAAAGTAGCCTTGCCGAACTTGCTGGCGTTGAGGAAATCAGCGCTGGCGATGTGCTTGTCGCGCTCGGCGTGGTTGGTGAACACGCTGGCAGTGTTGACGTTGAACTCGATCTTGCTGTCTTCAGGCTTGGCAGCGTCGAAGCTGAACTTGCCGTCGATGTCCTTGAAGGTACCGGTGATGTAGCTGTAGCCCAGGTGGCTGATCTTGAAGTCGACGAAGGCGTGCTGGCCTTCCTTGTCTACTACGTAGTCAGCAGCCATTACGTTGGCGGACAGCACGGCAGAACCGATTGCCAGAGCGGCCAGAGTCTTTTTCAACATGCTTTCTTTTCCTTTGAGTCGAGGTTGAATTTCAGGCTTTGCGACCGAGCATTCGAGTGAGGGTCGCATCACGATCGATAAAGTGGTGCTTCAATGCTGCCAACGCATGGAGACCGGAAAAAATTACCAGTGCCCACGCCAGCCAGAGATGAATCACCCCAGCGGTATCTGCCTGATCCGGTAGTCCGGAGAGCAGTGCAGGGACTTCAAACAGGCCAAACACCGGGATCCCGACACCGTCTGCGGTGGAAATCAGGTAACCGGCAATCATCACAGCGAACAGCGCCAGATACAGAAACCCGTGGCCGAATTTAGCGCCGATACGGGTCATGCGGCTGTAGCTTTGCAGCGTTGGCGGCGGCGGGCTGATGAAACGCCACACCACCCGCAACACCATCACCGCGAGCAGCACCAGACCGATGCTCTTGTGCAGATCCGGCGCGTCTTTGCGCCAGGTGCTGTAGTAATCCAGCCCGACCATCCACAGACCCAGCGCAAACAGCCCGAAGACCGCCAGCGCCACGCCCCAGTGCATGAAGATGCTGACCCAACCATAGCGCGAAGAAGAGTTACGTAGCTGCATTGCCCAAATCCTGTGAGAACTGCGAACCAAGACTAGCGAGTTATCTATCGAATTAAAGCGGAAAATTTTGCTTTGAAATATCGAGAAATACGATCAAGAGTCTGCAAGCGAGGTGTTAAGGAAGGATTAAAGGCGATCTCAGGATAGGGCGCTTGAACAAATGAACGGTTTTGATATCGGGCGCCTGCGCAAACCCAAGCAAAAGTGGCTGAGGAAACTGCCGAACGGGACAGAGTTCTTCAAGTGGGAGTTTTAACTGACCAGCCATTCATGGCCGATCAGTTATGAAGTACCGCCGGCGGTTGCAGGCATTCGGCACTGTAGGGGTCTATGTGGCACTTGTGCGCCAGTTCAGAACCATAGCCGCCGGGGAAAAATTGCCCGTTGCTACATCCGGAAAGTGCAATCAAAACCAGTATCGCGATAAGCGTTTTCATAGCATGCCCCCAATTTTTTCCAGCATAAAATTGGCGCGCTGGCAGCCGCTATCACCTCATTCCGAGCATCTTGTGGGAAGGCTCCGGTACGCCGGTAAGTCCCGTAACCGGATGACGAAGGACTGAACCGCAGGGCAAAAAAAACGCGACCCGAGGGCCGCGTTTTCATGTGAACAAAGCCTTACTGCGCCTTGGTCTCGGTCGTTGCAGCAGGCTTGGCCGCCGGCTTCTTCGCCGGTTCAGCTTTTTTCGCCGCCGGTTTGGCCGCCGGCTTTTTCGTTTCGGTTTTGGCCGCAGGCTTCTTCGCCGCTGGCTTGGCCGCTGCTTTCTTCGCCGGCTCGGCTTTCACCGGGGCCGCTGGTTTCGGTGCTTCCACCGGCGCTGGCGCAGGTGCCGGGGTCGGTGCAGGCGCTGGAGCGGCCGGAGCAGGTGCTGGCTCTGGCGCTTTCGCAGGCTCAGGCTTTTTCTCGTCATCCGAACCGCCGAACAGGTTGCTGAAGAAGTTGCCCTTCTTCGCCGCCACCGCACCCGCCGCGCCTGCCGCTGCTGCAGCCGGAACCACTTTGGCTGGCTCGAACGATTTGCCGGCCGCCAGATCTTCAACCTGGCTGGCCGCGCGCTGGCCGGTGCGCAGTGCGCCTTCCAGGGTGCCCGGGTACAAGGTGTCGGTGTGCTCGCCGGCGAACGCTACGCGTTGCAGCGGACGTTCCCACAGGCGCCAGAACTTGCTGATCTGCCCCGGGCCGTAAGCCAGGTAGGCGCCGCCCATCGACGGGTCGGCGCTGTAGCGGCGGATTTCATAACCGGTGAACGAGCCACGGGCCTGTGGATAAAACGCGTGCAGACGGATCAGCACCTGATCGACCATCTGCTTGTCGCCGAACGCCTGCATCACACGGGCGTTATCGCCGGACAGGTTGATCACCACATTGGCGCCGCCCTTCAGCGCCGGCTCGATCCAGAGCATGCCTAAACCTGCGTTGCTGTAGATCTCGCCGGACATGCGCGATTTGCTTTCCCACACGGGCGTCTTGAACTTCAGCATGATCTGGTCGCGCCAACCGTAGTTGGTGCCCTTGATCGCCGCCAGATGCTGAGCATCCAGCGCCGGGGTCAGGGCGATCTTGTTCAGTGCGCGCAACGGCACCGCCAGCACCACGTAGTCAGCCTGATAGCCGACGCTGCCAACTTTGACGGTCACGCCGTCCTTGTCCTGGATGATCGCCGAGACCGGCGAGTTGGTCTTGATGGTTTTGATCTGTTTGACGAAGGCCTGGGCCAGGACCTGGCTGCCGCCGACCAGACGCGAGGCGCGCAGGTCGCGGTCGGAAACGCCGCGATAGACGCGGTTCTGCTGAGCGAAATACAGCAGCGACAGACGCGAAGGCTCGTCGTAGTGGGTGCGAATGTCCTGGTTGATCAGCTGACGCGCGGTGGCCGGCAGGTTCTGCTTGTCGAGCCAGCTCGATACGGTGATCTGGTCCAGCGCATGCAAAGTGGCGGTCGCCGCCGGGTTCTGCGGGTCGTCGATCGAGCGCGCCAGATCGTCGAGGGTCTTCTGGTAGCGCTTGAGCGCATCGGCGGTGGCTGGCTGCTTGGTGGCCAGATCAGCGGCGGAGAAATAATCGCCGTCGATCAGATAACCCGGCGTACGCACGAATTCCGGTGCCGACGTGGTGCCGAGCTTGAACGTCGAGACGTACTTGTTCAGCACCGGCTGAGTCTTGTCGTTGCCGATCCACTCGCTGGTGGCCATGCCCGAGCGCCCGCCCAGACTCGGTTTGGCTTCCAGCAGGGTGACCTGCCAGCCTTTGTTCTGCAGTTCGTAAGCAGCGGTCAGACCCGACAGGCCGCCGCCGATCACGATTGCGGTTTTATCCTTGGCCAGCGCCGTAACGCTGAACAGCCCCAACATCACCAGCGCACAGGCGCGCAGCCAACCGACAGACATTCAGCGAACTCCGGAAAAACATGTGGGAAAAAGCAGTTTTGCGAGTCAGACGACTCAAAGAACCGCGAAGAATACGTTAGCCATCAAAACGCCGCCAGCGACGTCTATCGGCTCAGACAAAGTAGCTCAATCGACACAATGGGTTGTTCCCGCGCGATGCATTGCATAGGCTTGCGCGATTGTTCGCCCGCGCCTGACGCGAGCCGCCTCGAGGAGACTGTAAATGGGCCTGAATAACCAGTGGATGCGACGCGATCTTGCGGTGTTGTGGCATCCCTGCACCCAGATGAAAGACCACGAACAGCTGCCGCTGATCCCGATCAAGCGCGGCGAAGGCGTCTGGCTCGAAGACTTCGAAGGCAAGCGCTACCTCGACGCAGTCAGTTCCTGGTGGGTCAACGTGTTCGGCCACGCCAACCCGCGCATCAACCAGCGCATCAAGGATCAGGTCGATCAACTCGAACACGTGATTCTTGCCGGTTTCAGCCATCAACCGGTGATCGAGCTGTCCGAGCGTCTGGTGAAGATGACCCCGGAAGGCTTGAACCGGGTGTTCTACGCCGATAACGGCTCGTCGTGCATCGAAGTCGCGCTGAAGATGAGCTTTCACTACTGGCTCAATCGCGGCCAGCCAAACAAGAAGCGCTTCGTCACCCTGACCAACAGCTACCACGGTGAAACCATGGCGGCGATGGCGGTCGGCGACGTGCCGCTGTTCACCGAGACCTACAAAGCCCTGTTGATGGACACCATCAAAGTGCCGAGCCCGGATTGCTATCTGCGCCCGCAGGGCATGGGCTGGGAAGAACACTCACGCAACATGTTCGCCGCCATGGAACAGACGCTGGCAGAGAATCATGACAGCGTCGCGGCAGTAATCGTTGAGCCGCTGATTCAGGGCGCCGGCGGCATGCGCATGTATCACCCGGTGTACCTCAAGCTGTTGCGCGAGGCCTGCGACCGCTATGGCGTGCACCTGATCCACGATGAAATCGCCGTCGGCTTCGGCCGCACCGGGACGATGTTCGCCTGCGAACAGGCCGGCATCCGCCCGGATTTCCTCTGCCTGTCCAAAGCCCTCACCGGCGGCTACCTGCCGCTGGCGGCGTGCCTGACCACCGATGAGGTCTACAGCGCTTTCTACGATGACTACCCGACCCTGCGCGCCTTCCTTCATTCGCACAGCTACACCGGCAACCCGCTGGCCTGCGCTGCGGCACTGGCGACTCTGGACATCTTCGAGCAGGACAACGTGATCGAGAGCAACAAAGCCTTGGCCCAGCGCATGGCTTCGGCGACCGCGCATCTGGTGGATCATCCGAATGTGTCGGAAGTGCGCCAGACCGGCATGGTCCTGGCGATCGAGATGGTCAAGGATAAAGCCACGAAAGAGGCCTACCCTTGGCAGGAACGTCGCGGTTTGAAGGTGTTCCAGCATGCGCTGGAGCGTGGCGCGTTGTTGCGCCCGCTGGGCAGCGTGGTGTATTTCCTGCCGCCGTATGTGATCACCCCGGAGCAGATCGACTTCCTGGCCGAAGTGGCCAGTGAAGGTATTGATATAGCTACGCGGGACAGCGTCAGTGTTGCGGTGCCGAAAGACTTCCATCCGGGATTCCGCGACCCGGGCTGATCTATTTCACTTAAGCTTCAGCGGTGAACGGACTACCGTCATCGCTGGCAAGCCAGCTCCCACAGGTCCTGCGCAAGTCCTTGTGGGAGCTGGCTTGCCAGCGATAGGGCCGCCAGACTTTTACACTTTTTACAGAGACCCCGCATGAGACTGTCCCGCTTCTTTATCGACGCCCCGCTGAGCACTGGCGAACACGAACTGCCGGAGGCCCAGGCGCATTACATCAGCCGCGTGTTGCGCATGGCCGAAGGCGATGCGGTGCAGTTGTTCGACGGTTCCGGCCATGAATTTCGCGGGTCCTTGGTGGACGTCGGCAAGAAACGCGTGGTTGTACAAATCGACGAGCAATTCGCCGGACAGGTCGAATCGCCGCTGCAGATCCACCTCGGCCAGGGCCTGTCCCGGGGCGAGCGGATGGACTGGGCGATTCAGAAAGCCACTGAACTGGGCGTGACACAAATCACCCCGATCTTCAGCGAACGCTGCGAAGTGCGGCTCAAGGACGAACGCGCCGACAAGCGCTTGCTGCACTGGCGCCAAGTGGCGATCAGTGCCTGCGAACAGTGCGGGCGTTCACGGGTGCCAGTGATTCATCCACCAGTATTGCTGGCGGACTGGCTCAAGCAGACTGAAGCCGAATTGAAACTGGTGCTGCACCCGGTCGCAGAACCGCTGGTCAGCCATGCCAAACCGGCGACGCTGGCGTTCCTGATCGGACCGGAAGGTGGCTTGACGGACGGCGAAGTCGAGCAGGCCAAAGGCAATGGCTTCCACGCCGCCCGCCTCGGCCCACGGGTGCTGCGCACCGAGACTGCGCCGGTGGTGGCGCTGGCGGTAGCCCAGCAACTTTGGGGTGATTTCTAAACCTTTTTGCCGGACTGATCGTTCCCACGCTCTGCGTGGGAATGCAGCCCGGGACGCTCCGCGTCCCGAACAGCGTGACGCAGAGCGTCACAGGAGGCGTTACCACGCAGAGCGTGGGAACGATCAGTCAGCCGGGCTACAGGACGTAAAACAGAATCGCCACAAAATGCAGCAAGCTCCCGGCAATCACGAACAGATGCCAGATGCCATGGGCATGCCGCAGCCGGTGATCGAGGGCAAAAAAGATAATCCCCACCGTATACAACACCCCGCCCGATGCCAGCCAGGCAAACCCCGCTGTGCCCAGAGCGGCGATCAGCGGTTTGACCGCGACCAGCACGATCCAGCCCATCACCGCGTAAATCACGATCGACAGAATCCGTGCCTCGGAGCGCGGTTTGATCTCTTGCAGGATGCCGATCAGCGCCAGCCCCCAGACAATCCCGAACAGCGTCCAGCCCCACGGCCCGCGTAACGTCACCAGACAGAACGGCGTGTAGCTGCCGGCGATCAGCAGGTAGATCGAGAAATGATCGACCTTCTTCATGATCGCTTTCTTGCGCCCGCGCACGCTGTGGTACACGGTCGAGGCGCTGTAGAGCACCAGCAAGGTGAAGGCGTAGATCGCCACGCTGACGATCTTCCAAGGACTGCCGTCGAGGCTGGCAATCACCAGCATCCATACGCCGCCGATAAACGCGGCGATGGCTCCGACCAGATGGGTCCAGGCGTTGAGTTTTTCCCCGTGATACATGTGTCGCATACCTCGTAGTCACTACCGCAAGCGCGCAAGGCTCGGGCCTTGAGCGTAAAAGCGCAATGTTTCTGTTCAACCTCGCCTGCGCGGCACGCGGGAATTGGGCACAATCGGCCGATACCAAAAAGAGTCCGCGCCATGCTGATCGACGAAGAATTGACCCTGAAAAAACTCGAGGTGTTCCTCGCCTTCATGCGCACCGGCAACCTCGCCCGCGCTGCCGCCGAACTGCAGACCAGCAACGTCAGCGTGCACCGCGCCATTCACTCTTTGGAAAATGCCCTGCGCTGCCCGCTGTTCAAACACGAAGGGCGCAACCTGACGCCGCTGGAAAGCGCTTATGTGCTGGAAGAACGTGCGCAGAAGCTGATCAACGACGTCGTCGACAGCGTGCGTCTGACCCGCGAAGCCGCCGGGTTCTCCGCCGAGCGTTTCAAGCTCGGCTCGCTGTATTCGCTGACGGTGAAGACCGTGCCGCAGCTGATCATGGGCCTGAAGATCCGCCGCAGCGAACTCAACATCGACCTGATCCTCGGCTCGAACATCGACCTGCTCTACAAGCTGAAAAACATGGAAGTCGACGCGATTCTGGTGTCGCTGGACGACAGCATCAACGATCCGGATTGCGAGCAGATTGCGCTGTTTTCCGACGACATCTTCCTCGCCACCCCGGCCGATTCAAAATTCGCTCAGCGCAGTGAAGTCGATCTGGCGGAAGTGCGTGATGAAACCTTCATCACCCTGACCCAGGGCTTCGCCACGCATCAGGACGGTGTGCGGGTGTTCAAGCAAGCGGGATTCGAGCCGAAGGTGGCAATGCAGGTCAATGACATCTTCACCCTGCTGAGCATGGTCAGCTCGGGGGTGGGTTATGCGTTGCTGCCGGGGCGGATTGCGGCGGTGTACGAGAACCGGGTGAAGCTCATCCCGTTGCAGGAGAAGTACCGCTTGCAACAGCACATTGGCGTGGTGTTTCTGAAGGCCAAGGAGCGTGATCCGAATTTGCTGGCGTTGCTGGCGGAGTGTCGGATGTATGCCAATCGCCAGGCCAGCTCATGATCGTTCCCACGCTCTGCGTGGGAATGCCTCAATGGACGCTCTGCGTCCGCTTTGGGACGCGGAGCGTCCCGGGCTGCATTCCCACGCAGAGCGTGGGAACGATCAATATCAGCTCGATCAGCCCATCAACCCGCGCATCGCCAGAAACAGCAGCGAAGGCCCCAGCAGACATCCAAGCGCGGTGTAGAACGCCGCCGTCAGGCAACCGTACGGCACCAGCTTCGGATCGGTGGCCGCGAGGCCTCCGGCAACACCGCTGGAGGTGCCCATCAAACCACCGAAAATCACCGCGCTGCGCGGGTTGTTCAGGCCGATCATCGGTGCCACGAACGGTGTCATCACCATCACCAGAATCGCCTTGATCAGCCCCGCCGCAATCGACAGCGCCATCACCTCGGAACTGGCGCCGATCGCCGCGCCGGTCACCGGGCCGACAATGTAGGTCACCGCACCGGCGCCAATGGTGGTCAGGCTCACCGCATCGGTGTAGCCGAACGCCATCGCCACGCCGACCCCGGCGACGAACGAGGTGCCAACGCCGACAAACAGCGCCAGCACACCGACGAGTCCGGCGCGTTTGAGTTCATCGACACTCACCCCAAACGCCGTCGCCACAATCGCGAAATCCCGCAGCATCGCACCGCCGAGCAGGCCGATGCCGGACAGCAGCGGAATATCCACCACGCCTTTTTGCCCACCGGTGAGTGCGCCGCCGATATACGACAGCACCAGCCCGAGCAGAATGGCGATCGCCGAACCGTGCAGGCGGCCCTTGGTGAAGGTGTTGGACATCCAGTAGGACACCCACATGGTCAGGCCGACAATCAAAAAGCCGCTGATCAGACCGTAGCCGGTGATCACTTTCATCATTGATTCGTACATGGCGATTACCCCGCAGTCTTGGCAGGAGCAATCGGTGTCTCTTGCTTGTTGCCCATGCGCGTCAGCACCGGCACCAGGGCAAAAGCGATCACTACGGCGAGGGTGCCGGCAAGAATTGCCATCGGCCCGCCCTTCAGCGCACCGTAGACATTCTGCTGCGCGGCCATGGCGACCACGATGGGAATGTAGATCGCGCTCCAGAACTCCACGCCCTGCTCGGTCTTGCCCTTGAGCCAGCCGCTCTTGTAGAGATAGCTGCCCAGGCCGATCAGCAGCAGCATCGCAATA
The DNA here is from genome assembly GCF_029959775.1 of Pseudomonas sp. PS01270. Taxonomy (NCBI): domain Bacteria; kingdom Pseudomonadati; phylum Pseudomonadota; class Gammaproteobacteria; order Pseudomonadales; family Pseudomonadaceae; genus Pseudomonas; species Pseudomonas sp. PS01270. The sequence continues at coordinate 30,017 of NZ_JASCPT010000012.1, forward strand.
CCGACGCCGCCGACGTTGGCCGGCACGCCGATCAGCTTGCCGAGCAATTCACCGACCCAGATCCCGACCAGCGTGCAAAAGGCGAGAAACGCCACACCGTAAATAATCATTGTTGTAGTCCTCAAAGTGCATCGTCGAATGTTGTTTTTGTTGTTCGAAGCTTGAGTCGCGGCGGTTTTAGAGTTGGCGGCCACCCTCCTCGCGCAACAGCGCTTGCAGGGTATCGAGGCGGGCACTGTCGAAGGCAGTGACGGTGCCCTGCTCGAACACCCGGCGCGCCAGCCCGGTCAGCACCGCACCGGGCGGCAGTTCGATCTGTAGACGTACGCCGCGCTCGTAGGCGCTTTGCACGGTGCCGCGCCAGTCCACCACGCGGCACATGTTGAAAGCGAGGTCGTCACGCAGCGCTTCGACTTTGCTCACAGGGCGGGCGCGGCTGCCGCTTAGATAGCCGATCCGTGGCGTTTTAAGTTCGACCCTGGCGAAGGCCTCGGCGAGCTCCTGCGCCGGTTTTTCCAGCAACGGGCAGTGCGACGGCACGCTCACCGCCAGCCGTTTCGCCACTCCGGCGCCGCGACTGCGCGCCAGTTCGGCCACCGCTTGCATGGCCTTGTCGCCGCCGGCGACGACCACTTGGTTATCGGCGTTGATGTTGGCCAGATACACCGGCGAATCTTCGCTGTGCACCTGGGCCAGCAGGGTTTCGACTGTGGACAACTGCAAGCCGATGACCGCGGTCATGCCGTAGCCCTGTGGATAAGCCTGCTGCATCAGCTCACCGCGCAGGCTGACCAGATGCAGCGCATCGCTGAAACTCAAGGCTCCCGCCACCACTGCTGCCGGGTAGGCGCCGATGGACAGGCCGGCGACGTAATCCGCAGTCAGTCCATCCTGCAACAACTGCCGCGAAGCAGCGACACCGGCGATCAGCAGGCACAGCTGCACCGCTCTGGTCGTGCGCAATGCCTCGGCTGAATCCAGCAGCGCAACATCTTCGCCCAGCACATCACTGGCCTCGACCAGCGTTTCCCTTGGCAAACGCTGGAGCATGCCCGCTTGCTGCGCGCCCTGGCCGGGAAACACCAACAGGCTGCTCACGCTGCCTGCTCATGCGGGTGCCACGGATTCGTCACCAATGCAGCCTGATGCGCATTTTTCAGCAGCACTCGGGCCGAACCGCTGGCCCATTCCCGCAAGGCCACAGCGCCGAATGGGGTCTGCAATTGCATGTCGACCCGGCACACAGCCTGATCGAAAAGCTCCACGAGTTTGCAGGCCTGATTGCGCGTGATCATCTGCGGCGCACGCAGAATCAGATCGAGATCACTGGCCGCGTGCATCGCTGCAAAACCACTGGCCAATTCAAACCCGACACTGCCGCTGACACCCCAGACCCAACCGCAGTCATCGAGTATCGGCCGCAGTTGTTTGAGCGCCTGCATCACCGGCAGATCTCGCTCGCACTCAACCTGACAAAGGGCTTCGGGACTGACCCGACAGGCAATCGAATCCAGCGGCATAAACGTCGCCAGCCGCTGCTCGCGCAACACACCACGAACGCCGACCGCGACCAGACCTTCCTCGCTCAAGGCCCGGCGCACCACCACCGGTTGCCCAACCGCCAGCGCCGCGATCGCCCACGCTGGCGCATCCGCCGGCAAGTGCGCCGGGGTCATGCCCCAGAGCAGATCGTGGGCCAGGGGCAGGTTCACCACTGCGCCCTCAGCAATTCGCGGACTTTGCTGGAGGCGGCACGATTGCTCGCACCAAGGCGCCCTTTCAAATCAGTGCTGGTCACATCGCTGATCGCTTGCTTCAGGCACTCAGTCACGCGCGTCAGATCTTCCTCTGTCGGCTGTTCAATCTGCTGCACCGAGAGGGTTTCCCAGAGCAGGCCGAGGCTGGCGTAGCTGTCGATGTCATAGGCCATCGGCGGCACGCTGGCGGCCAGCGCTTCCAGTTCCTCGACACTGCGCAAGGTGACCCGCGCCGCCGAGGCTTTGCCCATCGCGTGGACCATCACGCCGGGATCACGCAGCGCGATCAGGCGATTGGCCTGATAACCGTGGGCGAGAAATGCACCCGACATGGCCTTGCCCACCAGCAGCGCAATCACCGGATGCCCGGCCAGACGCGCACGGGCATAACCGTCCGCCGCGCCGGCCAGGGCCTGATGAATGCCGAGGGCTTCTTCGCGGCGGCCATACGCCTGGCTCGGCACATCGACTATGGCAATGATCGGGCGCTTCTGCGCGCTGTCGCGGTCGGCGCTGATCGCGTCATCCACAGCCTTGGCCAGCCCCCAGCCTTCGAGCAGACCGACCTCGCCATTGCGGGCGCGGGGAAAACGATTGTCCGGGTCGGCGACCACGGCGATAAAGCGGCCGAGCTCGGCGTCGGCGACTTTCAACGACGGCGGCAAACCTTCGACGACACTGGCGCCAGCGCTGAGCGCATTGAACCAGTGCAAACCGCGCAATGAATAACCGCTCATGAGCGCTCTCCTTGATACAGATCGCGAACCACCGACGGTTCGATTTGCAGGTCAGTGTTCAGCTTGCCGAGGCGTTGCAGGAACCACTCGGCGCGTTGACTGCGCGGCTGTGCCGGCAGGCCTTGCTGGAGCAGTTGGCCGACCTGCTGACGAATCTGCGCTACATCATCGGCGACATAACGATCCACCAGACCACTGTGGAAACGCTGTTCGCCGCCGGTCAGGCTCCAGATGAAGTGCCGGTCGCGGGAGTCGTATTCCTCGATCCCGGCTTCCTGCTCGATCACTTGCGGGCCGTTCAGACCGAGGCGTGCTTCCTGGGTCACCAGCAAATAACTGCACAACGCTGCGGCGATCGACATGCCGCCGAAGCAACCGACACTGCCGGCGACCACGCCGACCACCGGTTGGTATTGCTGCAAATCGACAATCGCCGCATGGATATCGGCAATCGCCGCCAGACCGAGATTGGCCTCCTGCAAGCGCACGCCGCCGGTTTCCAGCAGCAATACGGCGCGGGTGGGGATGCCGTTGCGGTTGTCTTCGGCAGCCAGTTCCAGCGCACCGGCAATCTTCGCCCCGCCGACTTCACCAAGGCTGCCGCCCTGGAACGCACCTTCAATCGCCGCGATGACCACCGGCAAACCGTCGAGGCTGCCCTTGGCGATGATCACCCCGTCGTCGGCTTGCGGCACCACACCTTGGCGCTCAAGCCATGGCGACATGACCCGTTGAAAGGGATCGAGCAGTTCGCGAAAGGTCCCGATGTCGAGCAAGGCTTGCGCCCGCTGCCGCGCGCCGAGTTCGACGAAGCTGTGTTTGTTGAGCAACGCTGCGCTGTCAGTCATGGCCGATCTCCTCGAAACCCTGTTCCAGACGCAAGCGCACCACCCCCGGCGTCGCGCCGAAATCGTGGATATCGATGGCCATCGCCGGCGGCGTGGTGCCGTCGAACATCCGCGCAAACAGGTGCTGCCAGCGCTGCTGCGCGCCGTTGACCGAGGTCTGCACGTTGATCGTCAGTTTGCCGGCCAGACCCGGTTCGATCAGCACTTCCAGATCACCCGAACCAACACAACCGACCAGCGCACGCCCGCGTGGCGGCTGCCCGGCGGGGAATTCAAACGATAGGTTTTCCATCAAAACGCTCCATGAGAGATGCCGTCGTGCTCGATACGATCAAGCAGCAGCGTGGCGGCGAGCAGGTCGGCGGCGCCACCGGGCGAGGCATTCAATGCGATGAGTTGTTGATCCAGTTCGTGCAGGCGGCGACGACCGCTGAGGCTGGCGCTGCCACCGGCATCGAGCACCGCTTGCGCGCCGGCCTGCATGGCGTGCAGGCCCGTTTCCCCGGCGCGGTAGAGCACGCAGGTGTCGGCCAGCTCGGTCATGATCGCCAGCAACGCATCGAGCCGGGCGTTCTGTTCGCCGTGGCCGTTGGCGCGGCTTTTGTGCAGTTGCGGCAGGCCCCGTTGCAGCACGGACGGAAAGCCCAGTTGCGCTTCCTCGCGAGCACCGCGTGCGCCGTAACGCTGGGCGACTTGTGCGCCGTGGCTGAGCGGTGTCGGTGCGTAGCGGTCGTCGAGCAGTGCCAGGCGGGCGGCGCACAGGGCGATGGATTTCGGTTGCAGCGCGGCGGCCGTCACCAACAGTCCCAACGCCCAGATCGCGCCGCGATGGGTGTTGACGCCATTGGTGGTCACGAGCATCGCTTGTTCGCCCTCGCGGCCGATGCGGCCGATCGCTTCGCGCAACGGCACACCGACTTCACCGATTTCCAGTGCGGCCTCGGCCATTTCCTTGAATGCCGGCCACAATGCCAGCGCCGACGCGTGCATCAGGCCCAGGTGCAGATCGGTGTGTGCGCCATTGCCGCGACGGTCGACCAGCGCCGGTTTCGGCGACAGATCGGCTTCGTCGATCAACGCGTCCACTGCCAGATCGGCCAAGCGGTCAGCCAGGGACAGCGGTTTCGCTTGCAGGTTGAATGCGTGCATTACCAGCTCCTGAATTTGGCGGGCGGGTTGTACAGGCCGCCGGACCACTCGACCAGATCGGCGACGCTTTTCGCCGCGAGCAATTCGCGCGTGGCGTCAGTGCGGCGGATGCCGAGGTCTTCCGGCAGGGCGATCAGGCCCTCGCGGCGCATGCGTTCGGTGTCTTTCGGGTTGTGTCGCAGGCCGATGGCGGTAACCCCGGCAACCGCTGCGATCATCGCCTGGCGCTCTTCCAGCGAGCGCGCCTTGTACAGGTAGGCGATGCCTTCTTCGGTGAGCAGGTGGGTAACGTCGTCGCCGTAGATCATGATCGGCGCCAGCGGCATGCCGCTTTTCTTCGCCACCTCCACGGCGTCGAGGGTTTCGACGAAGGTCGGTTTGCCGCCCTCCTGGAAGGTCTCGACCATTTGCACCACGAGTTTCTTGCCACGTTCGAGCATCGGTTGCGGCCCATCGGCGTGGCGCATGTCCAGCCACGCCGGAGTGCCGTGACGGCGGCCGCGCGGGTCGTGACCCATGTTCGGCGCACCACCGAAACCGGCGAGACGGCCTCGGGTGACGGTCGAGGAATGGCCGTCGCCGTCAACTTGCAGCGTCGCGCCGATGAACAGGTCCACCGCGTATTGCCCGGCGAGTTGGCAGACCATGCGGTTGGAGCGCAGCGAGCCGTCGCGGCCAGTGAAGAACACATCCGGCCGAGCGGCGATGTAGTTTTCCATGCCCAGTTCGGTACCGAAGCAATGCACGCTCTCGACCCAGCCGCTTTCAATCGCCGGAATCAGCGTCGGGTGCGGATTGAGCGTCCAGTTGCGGCAGATCTTGCCTTTCAGGCCGAGGGATTCGCCGTAGGTCGGCAGGATCAGTTCGATGGCGGCAGTGTTGAAACCAATGCCGTGGTTGAGCGACTGCACGTTGTGTTTTTCGTAGATCCCGCGAATCGCCATCATCGCCATCAACACGTGCACAGGCTTGATGTGGCGCGGGTCGCGGGTGAACAGCGGTTCGATGTAGAACGGCTTGTCCGCCACCACGACGAAATCGACCCACGACGCGGGAATGTCCACGCGGGGCAGTTCGCTGACGTCATCGACCAACTGGTTGACCTGGACGATGACGATGCCGTCGCTGAACGCCGCTGGTTCGATCAGTGCCGGGGTGTCTTCGGTACTGGGGCCGGTGTAGATGTTACCGGCGCGGTCGGCCATGAAACCGGCCGAGAGCACAACGTTGGGGATCAGGTCCACGACGAGGCGGGCGTAGAGTTCGATGTAGGTGTGAATGGCGCCGACTTCGAGCAAGCCATCTTCGAGCAACTGGCTGATGCGCAGGCTCTGGGTGCCGGCGAAGGAGAAATCGAGCTTGCGGGCAATGCCACGTTCGAACAGATCAAGGTGCTCGGAGCGGCCGACGCTGGGCATGATCATGTGCAGATCGTGGAGCTTGGCCGGGTCGGCCTTGGCCAGTGAACGCGAGAGGAAATCCGCCTGCTTCTGGTTGTTGCCTTCCAGTACCACACGGTCGCCGGGATGGATCAGCGCTTCGAGCGCGGCGACGATTTTGTCGCTGGGCAGCACCGCACCATCGGCGAGCCCGCGCACCTTGTCGAGCCGGCGCTGCTTCTCGTCACGCCGCCGCGTCCAGCGCGAGTCGGGGGAAATTGTTGTTGTCATGCTCACTCCACGGGTTCGCTGTCGTGGAGCCAAGTTAGGCGTGTGTGGTGAGGGCATCAATCAAGCTGGGTGGTGAATCATTACGCTGAGCGTAACGGACAAGCTGAAGCCCCTGTAGAACCTATTGATCGTTCCCACGCTCCGCGTGGGAATGCAGCCCGGGACGCTCCGCGTCCCTTCCAAAGCCGAACGCGGAGCGTCCGTTGCGGCATTCCCACGCGGAGCGTGGGAACGATCGAATGCATTCCAATTGTGGGAGCGAGCCTGCTCGCGAATCGTAGGCTGGTGCGGCGTAACACTGGGCGTCTTTAAACACAGGCGTGGCTTGATGTTGATCGTTCCTACGCTCTGCGTGGGAATGCCTCCACGGACGCTCCGCGTTCGGCTCTTAATGGGACGCGGAGCGTCCCGGGCTGCATTCCTTTGCTGCGCGTGGGAACGATCAGTCAAGCCTTGGATCAGCGGGCCAATCCCGCCTCCACCAACAACTTCTCCAGCCCCAACAAATCCGGCACCTTCGCCACCTGCTCGCCCACCTGCACCGCCGCCTGTTCCAGCGCACACAACGGCACATCGACATAACTCAACTGACTGTCGAGCTTGTACGACCGAGGAATCCCTTGCACCAACAGGGCGATGAATCTCAGCTCGGGCAAGCCGCCCAGCGCATTCAGAATCACGATCCGCGCCCGTTCGCCGATGACGATTTTCTGCCCGCAGGCCGATTCGAAACTGATCAGCGGAATCTGCCGCTCACGCCACGTTACCCGGCCCAGGTACCACGGCGGCGTGTCGAGGTCGAAGGCGCTGGCCTGGTAGTCGATCAGCTCGGCGATGGCGACATTCGGCAGGATCAGGTTGCGATCGGCCAGCGGCAGCAGCAGCCCGGTGAGCTGGCTGGTGCGCGGGTTATGCCGGTGCTCATGCATGTTTCTTGCTCCACTGGGCGATGCTCTCCAGCAACACCGATTCCTGATACGGCTTGCCGAGGTAGTCGTTGACGCCGATGGCCATGGCGCGGTCGCGGTGTTTCTGCCCGGTGCGCGAGGTGATCATGATGATCGGCAAGTGGCACAGGCGTTCGTCGGCGCGCACTTGGGTGGCGACTTCGAAGCCGTCCATGCGCGGCATTTCGATGTCGAGCAGCATAAGGTCGGGCATGTGCTCTTCGAGCAACAGCATCGCATCGACACCGTCCTTGGCGGTCAGCACGTTCATGCCGTGACGTTCGAGCAAACGGCTGGTGACCTTGCGCACCGTCACCGAGTCATCGACGACCATGATCAGCAGCGGCTTGTGCGGCTCGCTGTCGATCTCCGTGGCCTTCGGTTCCTGCGCCAGCCGCGCCTGCATCGCCCGGATCGGTGCGAGCAGATCCAGAATCAGCACCACCCGGCCATCGCCGAGAATCGTCGCCCCCGACACGCCCTGCACCGCCGCGAATTGCGGGCCGAGGCTCTTGACCACGATCTCGCGGGTGCCGGCCATGGCGTCGACCAGCACCGCAATGTGGCGGTCGTTGCAATGCACCAGCAGCACGGGCAACGGCAGGTTCTGCCCGAGCAGTTTTGGCCGTGGCACAGTCTTCAACAGCTCGCCGATATAACACAGCTCATAACGCTGGCCGGCGTATTGATAACTCGGCGGATCCTGACGGAAGTGCCCTTCCAGATCATTCGGCAACACGCGCACGATGCCTTCGATGGTGTTCAGCGGGATCGCGTACTGATCCTCAGCGCACTGCACCATCAGCGCGCGGTTGACCGACACGGTGAACGGCAGGCGAATGCGGAAATGCACGCCCTGCCCCGGCACCGAATCGATGCTCATGCTGCCGCCGAGTTGGCGCACTTCTTCGTGGACCACGTCCATGCCGACGCCACGCCCGGAAATCTGGGTGATCTTTTCCGCCGTGGAGAAACCCGGCTGGAGAATGAACTGCAACACATCGCGGTCGCTGATCTCGGCGTCGGGCGCCAGCAGACCGCGCTTGATCGCCTTGCGCCGCACGGCTTCCAATGGCACACCGGCGCCGTCATCGCGGATGTCGAAAACCATGTCGCCGCCCTCGCGGGACAGATCGAGGGTGATCTGCCCTTGCGCCGGTTTACCCGCCGCCAGCCGCACCTCGGTGGATTCCAGGCCATGGTCGACGGCATTGCGCAGCATGTGTTCCAGCGGCGCGGCCATACGCTCCAGCACGTTGCGATCCATCTCGCCATCAGCGTTGCCGACGACGAATGCGACATCCTTGCCCAGCTCTTCGGCGACCTGCCGCACGATGCGTTTCAGACGCGGCACCATGCGTTCGAACGGCACCATGCGCGTGCGCATCAGGCCTTCCTGCAATTCGGTGTTGATCCGCCCCTGTTGCTGCAACAGGTTCTCCGCATCGTGGTTGCGGCGGTCGAGGGTTTCCTTGAGGTCGAGCAGGTCCGAGGCGGATTCGAACAGCGCCCGCGACAATTGCTGCAACTGCGAATGGCGATCCATTTCCAGCGGATCGAAATCTTCGTAACCGAGGCGTTCGCCATCGACTTGCTGGCGGCTGAGAATGCGCCCCTGGGTTTCGGTGTCGAGGCGGCGCAACTGATCGCGCATACGCTCGATGGTGGTTTCCATCTCGTTGAGGGCAATCTGCGCATCGTTGACCTGCTGCTCGATCCGTCCACGAAAGATCGAGGTTTCCCCGGCCAGATTGACCAGTTCATCAAGCAGCTCGGACGAGACCTTGACCATGTCCGCGCCAGCATCGGCGCTCGGCGGCGCGGCCTCGGGCTTGATGACTGGAGCCGGCGCCGGCGGCGCTTCAACCTGCGCCGGATGGCTGAAATTCTGGATCGCGCTGATCAGCCGATCGGCCGGCGGGCACGGTTGCCCGGCGCGCACGCCATCGAGCATTTGCGCCAGTCGGTCATGGCCGCGCTGCACCAGCGCGAACAGTTCGGCGGATGGTTGCAGCGCACCGGTGGAAAGACTTTCGTAGAGAAATTCCAGCTCATGGGCGAGGTCGCCGATCGGGCCGATTTCGACCATCCGCGCGCCGCCCTTGAGGGTGTGCAGATCGCGCAGCAGGGTTTCGATTTCCTGCCGGTTGCCCGGCTCGGCCTGCCAGCGCAACAGCGCGGCGCCGGAGCTTTCGATGATGTCGAAACCTTCTTCGAGGAAGATCTCCAGCAACTCCGGATCATGCCCGGCGTTGTCGTGTTCGACCGCTGCGGGGGCAGATTCGCTGGCGGCCTGGCCCTGACGCAACTGACGGATCGCGTCGATCAGATCCTGCGCCGGGGTGGGCGCTTGATGCGCTTGCAGTTGCTCCAGCATCAGCGCCAACCGCTCATGACTGTGCTGCAACAAACCTTCGAGCGCGGCGCTGTGGTTGTAGCGCCGATCGACCAGCCCTTCGTAGAGGTTTTCCAGTTCCTGGGCAAGGTCGCCGACGGCCTCGACCTCGGCCATGCGCGCGCCGCCCTTCAGCGTGTGCAAGTCGCGCTGCAATGACGACAGCGGCGCGGCGTTGTCCGGATCCTTGCGCCAGCGCTGCAAGGCTTGCCCGGCGCTGTCGAGAATGTCCACCGCCTCTTCGAGGAAGATTTCGACGATTTCGTCGTCCGGCTCGAGGGCGGCAACCGATTGCTGCAATTGCGCGGTGGCGCTGCCCAGCTCGCGAATGTCCAGGGTGCGACTGCCGTCGCTGCGGATCAGGCCCATCGACGCCGGGTCGAGGCCTTCGTCGAGCAGTTCCTGCAAGGCACGAATCCGCTCCGGTTGCGCGGTGATTTCCTGGCCGGCAGCGAGTTCGTCGAGCATGTTGATCAGCGCTTCGTGGGCCAGTTGCGCTTCGTGGAAAAACCGCTCGCTGACCGCCAGGCTGCTTTCTTCCACCGCGCCATACAGGTCGAGCAAGGCTTCGCACAAGCCATCGACCGCCTGCAGATCGGCCAGATGCGCACCTTCGCCCAGAGTGGTCAGCTCATCGAGCAAGGCGCTGAGTTCCTGGCGCTCGCCGGGGTGCTGCTGCCAGCGCTGCAAAAGGTTTTCGGCGTCGAGGAGGATGTCCATGCCCTGGGCGAGGAAGTTGTTGATCAGCTGCGGATCGCGCTTGAGGCGCAGGCCGCTGTCAGCGCCATCGGTGCTGGCTTGCAGGCGCTCGGCGAGCAGCGCCTCGGTGCGTTTGATCAGCGACTGCGCACCGACAATCGGCGCCAGCGGATCGTGTTTGAGCTGGCGCAGGCCGACGCGGAACAAGCCCTCGGCTTCGAGCAGCAGTTCGACCTCGTCCAGATCCAGCGGCAACTGATGCGCCTTGAACTCGCGGGCCAGTTGATCCAGCGAAGCCGCCAGTTCGGCCATCGGCAATACGCCGGCCATCGAGGCACTGCCCTTGAGCGTGTGCAGCGCCCGTTGCAGTTCGTCGCTGGCCGGCAACGGCACCTGTTCGGCGGCCTGATCGAGGAAACGGTTGAGGCTGGCGAGGTGGGTTTCGGCTTCTTTGCGGAAGATTTCCAGCAGCAGCGGATCAAGCGCGGCGACGTCGTCGGTGTCTTCGGCAGCCAGCGGCTCATCGCCTTTGGCCAACGCGTGGGCGCGGGCGGCGAGTTGGTCGACATCGTTGCGCTGGCGCTGACGCTGGGTGGCAAATTCGTTGATCAGCTCGGGCAGCAGCAACAGCGTGTCGCCGAGCAACTGACGCAGCACTGCGCCGGGCTCGACGCTTTGTTCGAGCACGCGGTTGAGCCGGTTTTCCACGGCCCAGGCCAGCTCGCCAAGGACCAACGCGCGGACCATGCGCCCGCTGCCCTTCAAGGTATGGAAAGCCCGGCGCAGTTCGGTCAGCGCGGCGCGGTCCTGGGGATTGGCGGTCCAGCGCGGCAGGTATTCGTGGAGGACTGCGAGAACTTCGTCGGTCTCCTCGAGGAACACTTCGCGCAGCTCATCGTCGACCGGTTCTTCATCGGCCGGCGGCGGCATCAGGCTGTCGGGGCTGTTGCGCGCCGGCGGGTTGAGCGCCGACAGCGGGCTGGCCAGCACTTCGGCCAGCGACTGCACGACGTCAGGGTCGTCGAGGGTTTGCAGATCCTGCATGAGCTGCGCTTCGCTGGGGCTGAGCACCTCATCGAGCACCGGCACTTGCGCTTCGCCGGGCTGCTCGTTGGCGAAGAAGCCGAGGCTGGCAAGGCTGTTTTGCGCGACATCGAGCAGATGCTCGGCGGGCGCCTGCGGGTCGTCGCTCAGGCGTTCGAGGTAATACTCCAGGCTGCTGATCACATCGGCCAGATGATCGAGTTGTTCCCAGCCCGGTTCGTGGGCATCGAGCATCAAATGCTCGCGAATGAAACCGTTGCAGGCCTCGACCAGACTCGCTGCGCGGGCCAGCGGAATCATCGCCAGCGCGCCACGCACCTGAGTCAACAGTTCGGGCAGCGGTTGCAGATGCTCGCGGTCCCAATCGGCGTCGATGTAGTCGACGATCATGTCCTTGGCCTGTTGCAGGCAGATGCGCGCTTCCTTGATCACGATCTGATGGATCTGCGTCAGGTCGGTGGTCGGCAGGCGCGCGTCTTCGGCGCTTTGCGTCTCCACCGTGCCGACCATGCCGGCCAGCGTCGCTTCGACGTAGAGCAAGGCCCCGGCGACGTCCATGAGAATCGCGTCGTTCGGTTCGCGCTGGCCCTGAGCGAGGCTGAGCACCACCGCCAGTTGGTCGATGATGACCTTGCGCGGCTGGCCGAAACCCAGCACCGCGAGGGTGTCGGCGATCTGTCGCAGCGGCGCGAGCAGGCTGTCCAGATCCGAAGCGTGCTGGCGGTCACTGCGCACGAACAGATCGAGGCGCTCCTTGACCCGCACCAGCTCTTCGCACAGCGCCGCCAGCACCGAGCGCATGGCATCGCGGTCGGGGCCGGCGAGGCGCGCGCGTTCTTCATCGACCATCGCGCTGTCGGGCAACGCGTCGTCCAGGGAGTAGTGATCTTTCATGGTCAGCATCTGCCCGGTGGGATGTTCGGCTTTGGCAATATAGAACAACAGGCTTTTCAGCAGCTCGGCCGGAGCCGGCTGGTTGAGCCCGACGATGCCCTGCTCGAGCAGGCGCTTGAGCTCTTGGTCGGCGTCCTTGAACAGGCTGCGCAGCGCCGGACTGTTGGCGATGACGCCCTCGCGCATGCCCTCGACCAACGCCGAGGCGACCTGCCACAACGGGCTCAACGGCGCATCGCCGCTCAGTGCTTCGAGACGGCTGAAGACTTTGGCCAGATAGCCAAGGTGCGTCTGGTCGTCCTGTTCGCGCAGCAGACCGACCAGAGCCATTTGCAGCATCTGCCGCAGTTTTCGCAGCACGTTCGGCAGATCGGGCGGTTCCAGCGCGGCGAGTGCCGCGTCGCCGAGCGGCGCCAGCTCGGGCAGTGGCGGGCTGAACAGGCTGGTTTCCGCCAGCAGGCTTTCACCGCGAGCGCTACGCAGATCGTTGATCAGCGGCAACACCACCAGCGGCAGGTCGCGGCGGGCGCTCTGCACGCGGTCAAGGTAAAGCGGCAGTTGCCCCAGGGCTTGCAGCAGCAGGTGCAAGGCCTCGTCGCGGTGTGGCACGCGTTGATGTTGCAGGGCTTCGACCAGATGCTCCATTTCTTCGGCGAGCAACGCTGCGCCGTAGAACTCGACCATTTGCAGACTGCCGTGGACCTGATGAATGTACGCCAGGCACTCGTCCAGACCGGGAAAGGCCTGCGGATCGTCGAGCACGGCTTCGATCGCCTGATGCGCCAGCTTCAGCGTTTCGGCAATTTCGCCCTTGACCCATTCCAGGGCCACGTAGTCGTGCCGATCACCCATAACCACTCCACTCACGCTTTATCTGTCGCCGCCGGCAAGGTGAAACCGGACACCGAACGGCGCAACTGACTGGCCATTTTCGCCAGGTTGCCGATGCTCTCGGCGGTGGCCGTGGACCCCGACGAAGTCTGCGAGGTGATCTGCTGGATCACGTTCATCGTCAGCGAGATCTGCCCGGCCGAAGAGGTCTGCTGCTGCGCCGCGTTGGAAATGCTCTGGATCAGCGCGGCGAGGGTCTTGGACACGCCTTCGATTTCTTCCAGGGCCACACCGGCATCCTGCGCCAGTCGCGCGCCGCGCACCACTTCGGTGGTGGTCTGCTCCATGGAAATCACCGCTTCGTTGGTGTCGGCCTGAATCGCTCGCACCAGGGTTTCGATCTGCCGGGTCGCGGCGGACGAACGTTCGGCCAGGCGCTGCACTTCGTCGGCAACCACGGCAAAACCGCGCCCGGCGTCGCCGGCCATCGATGCCTGGATCGCCGCGTTGAGGGCGAGGATGTTGGTCTGGTCGGCGATGTCGTCGATCAGGCTGACGATGTCGCCGATTTCCTGGGACGACTCGCCGAGGCGTTTGATGCGCTTGGCGGTGTCCTGAATCTGTTCGCGAATGTTGTCCATGCCGTGGATGGTGTTGTGCACCACTTCGTTACCCTTGTTGGCGATTTCCACGGAACGCTCGGCCACCGCCGACGATTCGGCAGCGTTGGCCGAGACCTGATCGATGGACTCGGCCATGTCGCTGATCGCCGTCGAAGCTTCGGAAATCTGCTGGGCCTGTTGCTCCGAGGCTTGGGCCAGATGCATGGCGGTGGCCTGGGTTTCCTGCACGGCGGCGGCAACCTGGCCGGCGGTGAGGTTGATGGTGGCGACCAGATCGCGCAATTGGTCGACGGAATAGTTGATCGAGTCGGCGATGGTGCCGGTGAAGTCTTCGGTCACCGAGGCGGTCACGGTGAGGTCGCCATCGGCGAGGTCTTCGATTTCGTCGAGCAGGCGCATGATCGCGTTCTGGTTGCGCTCGTTCTTCTCGGCAGTTTCGCGCAACTGGCGATTGGTTTCGCGGACCATGACCAGACCGATGAGGATGATCGAGGCCAGCGCCAGCAAGCCCAACACATAGCCGCCAATGGTGTCGGTGTTGCGCCCGCCGGCCAGATGCTCGAAACCTGTAGCAAGGTGCGAGGCTTCGTCGAGCAGGGTTTGCGACAGGGTGAAGATGTTGCTCGCCGATTCGCGGACCTTGAACAGCTCTGGCGAGGTTTCGAGGATTTCGTCCACCGAGCCGGAAACGAACTGGAACAGCTCGGAGATTTCGCTCAAACGCGCACGGGCGTCGCGGTCTTCGACCTGGCTGATTTTCAGCGCCGGGTTGCCCTGCAACATGCCGTTGAGCACCAGACCGAAACGCGCGGCATCACGACCAAACGCGTCGGCGGCCTGCTGCGAGTTTTCGTCACCGGCGAGCACGGTGTTGACTGCGCCAAGAATGCGCTCAGCCAACAGCGATTGCCGTTGCGCCATCGCCACCTGCGCCGCCGGGGCGCCGCGCTGGAGCAGGATTTCCACGACTTTTTCGTATTCGATCTGCAACTGCGGCACGGTTTCGGCCAGCGTTGCGGCGACCTGATGCAGCGACAGCACGGTCTGTTCGCTGGTGAGGATCGCGTCGGTGTTTTTCAGCAGGCGTTCCCAGTCCATCTGCACCGCGCGCATTTCCGGGCGCACGGCAACGGGTGCCGGTGGCAGGCCGGTGTTCGGGTCACCCTTTTTCAGGTAACCCCAGCGCTGGGCGAAATCGTTGCGCGCATCGCTGAGCAATTTGAAGGCGGCCGCCTTGCCCGCCGCCGCTTCGGTGGCGTTCTTGGCAATGCGTTGCGAGAGCACGCGCAGTTCGCCGGCATGGCCGATGTACTGCTTGTCGTAGTTCGCCTGGGTGTTGAGGTACGCGAAGTTGGCGAACAGCAGCATGATGAACACGATCAGTGCGATAAACAGCACAATGATCTGTGCGCGACTGCGCGATGCTTCTGCCGACTTGCCTGTTTTTGCTTTTGTCATCGGTCCTCGCCTTAACCCACACCTTTGAGGCCTGCTGCAATCCCTGTGGGAGGCAACCTCATGATGAAGAAATTTTGTGGCGAGGGGATTTATCCCCGATGGGTCGCGCAGCGGCCCCAAAAACCTGCGTCGTATCGGCTACATCTCAAATACAGGTCTTGGGTCGGCTTCGCCAACCATCGGGGATAAATCCCCTCGCCACAGGTCTGTCTGACCCACAATTTTCCTGATCACATGGCCCATTCCGCCCAATGGGTTCTGTGTTGTTCCTGCTATAGAGCCACACCCATGAACACCGGAGACCTGGCCAGCGCGAACAGGCTGAACACCCGCCAGTTCTGTTCGCGGCGGAAATAGCCTTTGACGAATTCGGCCTTGGAGCCCTGGCGCTTGCTGATCGACAGCGGCTCGAAACTGCCCTGTTCGAAATGCTGCAAGCCGATGACTTCATCGACCATCACCCCGGCGAACACGTCTTCATGTTCCACCACCAATACCCGCCGCTGTTTGCGCAGCGGCGACAGTTCATGGCCGAAGAACCCGCACAGGTCCATGATCGGCAGCAGCCGCCCGCGCAGGTTAGCCACACCCTTGACCCACGGCTTGACCCCGGGCAACTGGGTGAAGCGCGGTTCATGCAGGACTTCGCTGACTTCGCCCATCGGCGCCACATACCAATGCTCGCCGAGGCGAAAGCCGATGCCGCTCCAGCGATCCGCGCGCGCCGCTTGCGACGGCAGATCCGCTGCCAGCAGGCGGCAGCGCTGGTCGATCTGCCAGAGCAGTTCGAACGCGGTCAGCGATTCGTTCATGATCGCGCGATCAGCCGTTGAGTACGTTGTTCAGGGTCTTGATCAGGGTGTCTTCGTCGACCGGTTTGGTCAGGTAATCCTTGGCGCCCTGGCGGGTGCCCCAGACCTTGTCGGTCTCCTGATCCTTGGTGGTGATGATGATCACCGGGATGTGCGCCGTGTCGGCATCCTTGGTCAACTGCCGGGTTGCCTGAAAACCGTTGAGGCCGGGCATGACGATGTCCATCAGCACCGCGTCGGGTTTTTCCTGACGGGCCAGGGCCACGCCGTCGGCGCCGTTCTCGGCCTTGAGCACTTCATGGCCGTGCTTTTCGAGCATGCCGGTGAGTTTGTACATTTCAGTCGGCGAATCATCGACGATCAGGATACGTGCCATGGTCTTCCCCATTTTTCTGGTCGACTGCCGGCCCGCTGGCCGAGCGTCACTGTGCGTGTCTTACTGCGGCAAAACGGCGGCGAAGCCCGGAACATGGGCCTGGATCGCGTTGAGCAGTTCTTCTTTGCTGAACGGTTTGGTCAGAAATTGATCAGAACCGACAATCCGCCCCTTGGCCTTGTCGAACAACCCGTCCCTGGATGAAAGCATGATCACCGGCGTCGCCTTGAAGGCGCTGTTGTTCTTGATCAGGGCGCAGGTCTGATAACCGTCCAGACGCGGCATCATGATGTCGACGAAGATGATCCCGGGATGGTGGTCGGCGATCTTCGCCAGCGCATCGAAACCGTCGATGGCGGTGATCACTTCGCAACCGACATTCTTCAACAATGTTTCGGCGGTGCGGCGAATCGTTTTCGAGTCGTCGATCACCATGACCTTCAAGGCGCTGGACTGCTGTTCCATAAGAGGGTTCTACCGTCGCCTTTGCGAATCAAATTGTCCGTTTTGCTGTGAATAATGGCCTGAAACCCTTGAAACCCATGGGGCGGCGCGATCTGCCAGCCTTTTTAGCACAGTCTCCAGATGCAATCTATCGACGGGTTTTTCCTTGACCCGAAACCCGCCCGGCGCCACTCTGGCGGCACTTTTTCAATACCGATCCGGTAGCCAAATTTCGAGGAAAACCCAATGAGCGTTCGCGTCGGGATTGTCATGGACCCTATCGCCAGCATCTCCTATAAAAAGGATAGCTCGCTGGCCATGCTGCTGGCCGCGCAGAAGCGTGGCTGGGAACTGTTCTACATGGAACAGAAAGACCTGTATCAGGCCGAAGGCCAGGCGCGGGCGCGGATGAGCCCGCTGAAAGTCTTCGCCAACCCGGACAAATGGTTCGAACTGGACGCCGAGCAGGACAAGCTGCTGAGCGACCTGGACGTGATCCTCATGCGCAAGGATCCGCCGTTCGACATGGAATTCGTCTATTCCACTTATCTGCTGGAACAGGCCGAAGCCGCCGGCGTGCTGGTGGTGAACAAGCCGCAGAGCCTGCGCGACTGCAATGAAAAGCTGTTCGCTACGCTGTTTCCGCAGTGCACGCCGCCGACCATCGTCAGCCGCCGCCCGGACGTATTGCGTCAGTTCGCCGACCATCACGGTGACGTGATCCTCAAGCCGCTGGACGGCATGGGCGGTTCGTCGATCTTCCGCCACACCGCCGGCCACCCGAACCTCTCGGTGATCCTCGAGACCCTGACCCTGCACGGCAAGCAGCAGATCATGATTCAGGGCTACCTGCCGGCGATCGTCGATGGCGACAAGCGCATCCTGATGATCGATGGCGAGCCGGTGGATTATTGCCTGGCGCGGATTCCAGCCATGGGCGAAACCCGTGGCAACCTGGCCGCCGGTGGCCGTGGCGAAGCACGTCCGCTGACCGAAAAGGATCGCTGGATCGCCGCCCAGGTCGGACCGACCCTGCGCGAGAAAGGCCTGCTGTTCGTCGGCCTCGACGTGATCGGCGAGCACCTGACCGAAATCAACGTCACCAGCCCGACCTGCATCCGCGAAATCGACAATGCGTTCGGCACTGATATCGGCGGCATGCTGATGGATGCGATCGATAAAAAGCTGCAAGCGGCCGGCAAAAAGCCACAAGCTTGATGTACGTCACATGCAGTCTGTCGCTTGAAGCGTGAAGCCCAAGGCGCGAAACCAACATTGCGTTATCATGCGCAGCCTCTGAAAAACGCGATGTTGGTTTTCTTGTCATGACCCTCCCGTCCGATCTGCCCGCTGAACTCGCCCATCGTGGCGTGCGCCCGGCCGATCGCCTCGGTTTTACCCTGTTTCTCGCGGCGCTGATTCACCTGGCGCTGCTGCTCGGCGTCGGTTTCACCATGGTCGAGCCGCAGCAGATCAGCAAAACCCTGGAAATCACCCTGGCCACCTTCAAGGCTGAGAAGAAGCCGGAAAAGGCAGATTTTCTCGCTCAGGAAAACCAGGAAGGCAGCGGCACGCTGGACAAGAAAGCCCTGCCCAAGACCACCGAAGTCGCGCCGTTCCAGGACAATCAGGTCAAAAAGGTCACCCCGCCGCCCGCCGCCAAGCCAGTGGTGCAGGAAGCCGCCCCGAAGGCAGCGGTGACCACCGTTGCGCCGAAACCGAAAAAGGCGCCGACCAAGAAAGAAGAAAGCAAAACCGAAGTCAAACCGACCGTCGACGCGCCAGCGTTCGACAGCTCGCAGCTGTCCAGCGACATCGCCAGCCTCGAAGCGGAACTGGCCAAGGAACAACAGCTGTACGCCAAACGCCCGCGCATCCACCGCTTGAGCGCGGCATCGACCATGCGCGACAAGGGCGCTTGGTACAAGGATGACTGGCGCAAGAAGGTCGAGCGCATCGGCAACCTCAACTACCCCGAAGAAGCCCGACGCAAGCAGATCTACGGCAATTTGCGCCTGATGGTCTCGATCAATCGCGACGGCTCGCTGTATGAAGTGCTGGTGCTGGAATCCTCCGGCCAGCCGCTGCTCGATCAGGCGGCGCAGCGCATCGTCCGCCTGGCCGCGCCGTTTGCACCGTTTACCGGTGATCTGTCGGACATCGACCGCCTGGAAATCATCCGCACCTGGAAATTTGCCCGGGGCGACAAGCTCTCCAGCAACTGAATATTTATGTGGCGAGGGATTTATCTGTGGCGAGGGGATTTATCCCCGCTCGGCTGCGCAGCAGCCGCAAAACCATTCCATACGGAGTGTCAGGCAGAACCTATCAAGCGATTCAGGGGCGCTTCGCGCCCCAACGGGGATACATCCCCTCGCCACAGATAAATCCCCTAACCACAGATAAATCCCCTAACCACAGATAAACTCCCTCACCACAGCAAATCCCCTCGCCACAAAAGCTCTGTTCCAATAATGGATCTGTGTTGTTGTCAGCATCTCCAGCTTGTCAGTTCGCCCCTCGAACGCCACACTAGCGCTCATGAAAAACGTCAGCCCCAGCTACCTCAAGCATCACTTCCTGATCGCCATGCCACACATGGCCGACCCGAACTTTGCCCACACCTTGACCTACATCGTCGAGCACACGGCCAATGGCGCGATGGGGCTGGTGGTCAACAGGCCGCAAGACTTGAACCTGGCCGACATCCTCGAACAGCTGCGCCCGGACATCGAGCCGCCGGCACGCTGCCAGGATGTGCCGATCTTCATCGGCGGGCCGGTGCAGACCGATCGCGGTTTTGTCCTGCACCCGGCGGGCCAGACCTTCCAGGCCACCGCGCAGCTGGACGGCGACCTGGCCCTGTCGACTTCGCAGGACGTGCTGTTTGCCATCGCTGACGGCGTCGGCCCCGCGCAGAGCCTGATTACCCTCGGTTACGCCGGTTGGGAAGCCGGGCAACTGGAAGCCGAACTGGCTGACAACGCCTGGCTGACCTGCCCGTTCAACGCCGACATCCTGTTCAACACCCGCAGCGAATTGCGCCTGGAAGCGGCAGCGCGGCACTTGGGCATCGACCTCAATCTGCTCACCAGCCAGGCGGGTCACGCCTGATGGCCCTGCGCCTGATTCTCGGCTTCGACTACGGCACCAAACAGATCGGCGTCGCGGTCGGCCAGGTCATCACCGGCCAGGCCCGCGAGCTGTGCACCCTCAAAGCACAGAATGGCGTGCCGAACTGGGATCAGGTCGAAGCGCTGATAAAAGAATGGAAACCCGACGCCGTGGTGGTCGGCCTGCCGCTGAACATGGACGGCACGCCCGGCGAGATGTGCGTGCGCGCGGAGAAATTCGCCCGCCGCCTCAACGGCCGCTACAACCTGCCCTTCTATACCCACGACGAACGCCTGACCACCTTCGAAGCCAAGGGCGAGCGACTGGTGCGTGGCGGGCAGAAAGGCAGTTACCGCGACAACCCGGTGGACGCCATCGCCGCTGCCCTGCTGCTGCAGGGCTGGCTCGATGAAAACACTGCATTGTTTGAATCCTGACAAGCGCTTCGGCGCTTTTCTTTTGGTTATAAACCGAGCTTCGTCCGGCAGGACGCAGCGCGGAATCACGAAGGAGCAACCATGAGCCTGCCCAATCCCGCCGATCTGATCAGCCAGATGGCGACCCGCCTCAAGGCGCACCTTGCCCAGCGTGACATCAGCGAACCGCGTTACATCGGCATTCGCACCGGCGGCATCTGGGTCGCGCAGGCGCTGCTCAAGGAACTGGCCAGCGATGCGCCACTGGGCACGCTGGATGTGTCCTTCTACCGCGACGACTTCAGCCAGAACGGCCTGCACCCGCAAGTGCGCCCGTCCGCCCTGCCCTTCGAGATCGAAGGCCAGCATCTGGTGCTGATCGACGACGTGCTGATGAGCGGTCGGACCATCCGCGCCGCCATGAATGAACTGTTCGATTACGGCCGCCCGGCCAGCGTCACCCTGGTCTGCCTGCTGGACCTGGACGCCGGCGAGCTGCCGATCCGCCCCAACGTGGTCGGCGCCACCCTGACCCTGGCCGGCAACCAGCGGGTCAAGTTGTCCGGCCCCGAGCCGCTGACGCTCGAACTGCAAGACGTCACCCTTTAATCCGCCCTATTGAGAGTCCCCCTCGCGATGACGCCTCTAGATACCAAGCGCCCGCTGCAGCTCAATGATCAGGGCCAGCTGCGCCACTTCCTCTCGCTCGACGGTTTGCGCCGCGAGTTGCTGACGGAAATCCTCGACACTGCCGACTCGTTCCTTGAAGTGGGTGCCCGGGCGGTGAAGAAAGTCCCGTTGCTGCGCGGCAAGACCGTGTGCAACGTATTCTTCGAAAACTCCACGCGCACCCGCACCACGTTTGAACTGGCGGCCCAACGGTTGTCGGCGGACGTGATCACCCTGAACGTGTCGACATCGTCGGCGAGCAAGGGCGAAACGCTGCTCGATACCCTGCGCAACCTTGAAGCGATGGCCGCCGACATGTTTGTCGTGCGTCACGGCGACTCGGGCGCGGCGCATTTCATCGCCGAACATGTCTGCCCGCAGGTGGCGATCATCAACGGCGGCGACGGCCGGCATGCGCACCCGACCCAGGGCATGCTCGACATGCTCACCATCCGTCGGCACAAGGGCGGTTTCGAAAACCTTTCGGTGGCGATCGTCGGCGACATCCTGCATTCGCGGGTGGCGCGCTCGAACATGCTCGCGCTGAAAACCCTCGGCTGCCCGGATATCCGCGTGATCGCGCCGAAAACCCTGCTGCCGATCGGCATCGAGCAATACGGCGTCAAGGTCTACACCGACATGGCTGAAGGCCTGAAAGACGTCGACGTGGTGATCATGCTGCGCCTGCAGCGCGAGCGCATGACCGGCGGACTGCTGCCCAGCGAAGGCGAGTTCTATCGCCTGTTCGGCCTGACCACCGCACGTCTGGCCGGGGCCAAACCCGATTGCATCGTCATGCACCCGGGGCCGATCAACCGTGGCGTGGAGATCGAGTCGGCGGTGGCCGACGGCCCGCACTCGGTGATCCTCAATCAAGTGACCTACGGCATCGCGATTCGTATGGCCGTGCTGTCCATGGCCATGAGCGGGCAGACTGCGCAACGTCAATTCGAGCAGGAGAACGCCCAGTGAAGCTCAGCATTCTCGGCGCACGCGTTATCGATCCCAGCAGCGGCCTGGATCAAATCACCGACATCCACGTTGAAGCCTGCAAGATCGTCGCCCTCGGCGCCGCGCCGGCCGGTTTCAGCGCAGTGGAAACCATCGATGCCCAAGGTCTGGTCGCCGCGCCTGGCCTGGTCGACCTCAACGTTGCCCTGCGCGAGCCGGGCTACAGCCGCAAAGGCTCGATCGTCAGCGAAACCCGCGCCGCCGCTGCCGGTGGCGTGACCAGCCTGTGCTGCCCGCCGAAGACCAGACCGGTGCTCGACACATCCGCCGTCGCCGAATTGATCCTCGACCGCGCCCGCGAGGCCGGTAACACCAAGGTGTTCCCGATTGGCGCGCTGAGCAAAGGTCTTGATGGCGAGCAATTGGCCGAACTGGTCGCGCTGCGCGACGCCGGTTGCGTGGCGTTCGGCAACGGTCTGGAGAGCTTCCGCAACAGCCGCACCCTGTGCCGGGCGCTGGAATACGCGGCGACGTTCGACCTGACGGTGATCTTCAACTCGCAGGATCACGATCTGGCCGAGGGCGGTCTCGCTCACGAAGGCGCGGTCGCCAGTTTCCTCGGCCTGCCGGGCATCCCGGAAACCGCCGAAACCGTGGCGCTGGCTCGCGATCTGCTGCTGGTCGAGCAGACCGGCGTGCGTGCGCACTTCAGCCAATTGACCAGTGCGCGCGGTGTTGCCCTGATTGCCCAGGCGCAGGCCCGTGGCTTGAAGGTAACGGCGGATGTTGCGTTGTATCAGCTGATACTGACTGACGAAGCGCTGATCGACTTCAACAGCCTCTACCACGTGCAACCGCCGCTGCGCACCCGCGCCGACCGCGATGGCCTGCGTGAGGCAGTGAAGTCCGGGGTGGTTTCAGCGATCTCCAGCCATCACCAGCCCCACGAGCGCGACGCCAAACTGGCACCGTTCGGCGCCACCGAGCCGGGCATCAGCAGTGTTGAGTTGCTGCTGCCGCTGGCGATGACGCTGGTCGAGGATGGTTTGCTCGACTTGCCGACGCTGCTGGCACGTCTCAGCGCAGGCCCGGCCGAAGCCCTGCGCCTGCCGGCGGGCAAACTGGCGGTAGGCGGCGCGGCGGATATCGTCCTGTTCGATCCGAAAGCTTCGACGGTGGCCGGTGAACACTGGCTGTCGAAGGGCGAGAACTGCCCGTTCATCGGGCACAGTCTGCCGGGCGTGGTGCGCTATACGCTGGTGGATGGGCGGATTACCCACCAGGCATGACCTGCTGCTGAGGGAGATTGTGGCGAGGAGATTTATCCCCGTTCGGCTGCGTAGCAGTCGCGAAGGCATTGCACGCGGTGGAACAAATCCACCGCGTTCTCGGATTCAGGACCGCTTCGCGGCCCAACGGGGATAAATCCCCTCGCCACTACTTACTGGAAGGCGCCGCGATTCTGCGCGTTGCGCACCGACACCTGATCGTTCAGGGTCCAGAAGTCATACAGCACGCCAATAAAGAACAACCCGCCGGTCAGCAGATATAGCAGGCCGCTGATCCATTTGCCCTGATACATCCGGTGCACGCCGAACACACCGAGGAAAGTCAGCAGAATCCACGCGACGTTGTACTCGATCGGCCCGGCAGCAAAGCGCAAATCCGCTTCGCGATCCATCGCCGGGATCAGAAACAGGTCGATCAGCCAGCCAATCCCCAGCAAACCGAAGGTGAAGAACCAGATCGTCCCGGTCACCGGTTTGCCGTAGTAAAAGCGGTGCGCGCCAGTGAATCCGAAAATCCACAGCAGGTAGCCGATGACTTTGCTGTGAGTGTCTTTTTCTTTCACGCGGGGGAGCTGATAGCTGTTCATTAAGACCTCATTGCACTCGATAGATAAATATTCTTCATTTCTTTGTGACTTTTTTACAGGTGGCCGACGTATGGCAAATGTTACCGTTGCTAGCGCGAAACCCTTGCAGAACCTGACTTCTGTCGGACAATTGCGTACTTTTTGAGCGTTTTTGGTTCCGTAGCCAGCCGAATGAATCGATGAACGGCCTCGGAACGGCAAAAAAAGCTGTTATAAAGTTGCGCGCTATCACTTATGAGCCACGCCTAATGCGACCATTTTTCAAGACATGGCTGACTATTTGCCTATTAATGCCACTGGCCGCCCACGCCACCAATCGTGAGCAACGTCTTCCCAACGTCAACGGCTTCACCCCTAAATCCCATGCTTCGGCTCCATCGAGCAAAAGCAGCAAGAGCAAGACCACCACGCTGAGCAGCAAGAGCCGCAGCAAGCTGGTGCCACCAATGGCGAGCAAAGAAAGCAGCAATGTGCTGAGCCGTGCGGTAAACGTCCTCGGTACACCTTATCGTTGGGGCGGCAGCAGCCCAAGTAAAGGCTTCGATTGCAGCGGTCTGGTGAAATATGCGTTCAACGACGCTACTTTCGACCTGCCACGCACCTCCAACGCCATGGCCAGCGGTCACGGCGAGAAAGTCGAGCGCAAGGATCTGAAGCCGGGCGATCTGATTTTCTTCAACATCAAGAGCCGTCGGGTCAACCACGTTGCCATCTACCTGGGCAACGACCGCTTCATCCACGCCCCGCGCCGGGGCAAAGCGGTGAGCATCGACACGCTGAACAAGCCGTACTGGCAAAAGCATTACGTCGTGGCCAAGCGCGTACTGCCGAAAGAACAACAGCAGATGCGCGTAGTCCAGCGCTAACACCATACCGATCGTTCCCACGCTCCACGTGGGAATGACTCAATGGACGCTCCGCGTCCGCTTCGGCAGGGACGCAGAGCGTCCCGGGCTGCATTCCCACGCAGAGCGTGGGAACGATCACTCCCTCAAAAATTATCCGGCGTACGCGCTTTCTCGCGTGCATGCTCGCGGCTGATCAAGCCCTTGGTCACCAGATCCTTCAGGCACATATCGAGTGTCTGCATCCCCAACGACCCACCGGTCTGAATCGCTGAATACATCTGCGCCACCTTGTCCTCGCGAATGAGGTTACGGATCGCCGATGTCCCGAGCATGATTTCATGCGCCGCCACCCGCCCGCCGCCGATCTTCTTGATCAACGTCTGCGACACCACCGCGAGCAACGACTCTGACAGCATCGAACGCACCATCGATTTCTCGTCGCCGGGAAACACGTCGACCACGCGGTCGATGGTCTTCGCCGCCGAGGTCGTGTGCAGCGTGCCGAACACCAGATGCCCGGTCTCGGCGGCGGTCAGCGCCAGGCGAATGGTTTCCAGATCACGCATCTCGCCGACCAGAATCACGTCCGGGTCTTCACGCAGCGCCGAGCGCAGTGCGGTGGCGAAGCTGCGCGTATCGCGATGGACTTCGCGCTGATTGATCAGGCATTTGCGCGATTCATGGACGAACTCGATGGGGTCTTCGATGGTGAGAATGTGGTGATGGCGATGGGTGTTGAGGTAATCGATCATCGCCGCCAGCGTGGTCGATTTGCCGGAGCCGGTCGGCCCGGTGACCAGGACCAGCCCGCGCGGCGCATCGGTGATCTTGCGGAAAACATCGCCCATGGCGAGGTCTTCCATGCTCAGCACTTTCGACGGAATGGTGCGGAACACCGCGCCGGCACCACGATTCTGGTTAAAGGCGTTGACCCGAAAGCGCGCCACGCCGGGTACATCGAAGGAAAAATCCGTTTCCAGATTTTTCTCGAATTCGATGCGCTGGGTGTCGTTCATGATGTCGTAGATCAGATCGTGCACTTGCTTGTGATCCAGCGCCGGCAGATTAATCCGTCGCACGTCGCCATCGACACGGATCATCGGCGGCAGGCCGGCCGACAGGTGCAGGTCGGAAGCGCCCTGTTTGGCGCTGAAGGCCAGCAGTTCAGTGATATCCATAGCGTCCCTCAATTCCAGTAGAATGCCGCGAACCTACAGACCGCCGGCGCCTCTTGATGTCCACGATAGCAGACAACATCCTTCAGGTTAGTTCGCGCATCCAGGCAGCGGCCAAAGCCGCGCACCGCGACGAAAACAGCATCCATTTGCTCGCCGTGAGCAAGACCAAACCCGCCCAGGCCCTGCGGGAGGCCTACGCCGCCGGCCTGCGCGACTTCGGCGAGAACTACTTGCAGGAAGCCTTGGGCAAACAGCTGGAGCTGGCCGACCTGCCCTTGATCTGGCACTTCATCGGCCCCATTCAATCGAACAAGACTCGCGCGATTGCCGAGCATTTCGACTGGGTGCACTCCGTGGATCGTCTGAAAATTGCCCAACGCCTGTCCGAACAACGCCCGGCCGAACTGCCGCCACTGAACATCTGCATTCAGGTCAATGTCAGCGGCGAGGCGAGCAAATCCGGTTGCACCCCGGCCGATCTGCCAGCGCTGGCCGAGGCCATCAGCGCGTTGCCCCGTTTGAAACTGCGCGGACTGATGGCGATTCCCGAGCCGACCGAGGAGCGCGCCGAACAGGACGCTGCCTTCGCCGCCGTGCAGACATTGCAGGCGAGCCTCGCTCTGCCGCTCGACACACTGTCCATGGGCATGAGCCACGACCTCGAGTCGGCCATCGCCCAAGGCGCCACCTGGGTGCGGATCGGTACCGCGCTGTTTGGCGCCAGAGATTATTCCCAGTCTTGAACGTTTCCAGATAAGGACCACACATGAGCAACACACGTATTGCGTTTATCGGTGCGGGCAACATGGCGGCCAGTCTGATTGGCGGCTTGCGCGCCAAAGGTCTGGAAGCGGCGCAGATCCGCGCCAGTGATCCGGGCGAAGACACCCGTGCCAAGGTCAGCGCCGAACACGGCATCGAAACCTTCGCTGACAACGCCCAGGCCATCGACAGCGTCGATGTCATCGTGCTGGCGGTCAAGCCACAGGCGATGAAAGCCGTGTGCGAGGCGATTCGCCCGAGCCTCAAGCCTAATCAACTGGTGGTGTCGATCGCCGCTGGCATCACCTGCGCGAGCATGACCGCGTGGCTCGGCGAACAACCGATCGTGCGCTGCATGCCGAACACTCCGGCGCTGCTGCGTCTGGGTGTCAGCGGTCTGTACGCGACCAGCGAAGTGAGCGCCGAGCAGCGCCAGCAAGCCGAAGAGCTGCTGTCCGCCGTCGGCATCGCCCTGTGGCTGGAAGAAGAACAGCAACTGGACGCAGTCACCGCAGTGTCCGGCTCCGGCCCGGCGTACTTCTTCCTGCTGATCGAAGCGATGACCGCCGCCGGCGTCAAACTTGGCCTGCCAAAAGAGATCGCTGAGCAACTGACCGTGCAGACTGCTCTGGGCGCCGCGCACATGGCGGTATCCAGCGATGTCGACGCCGCCGAACTGCGTCGCCGCGTGACCTCGCCGAATGGCACCACGGAAGCTGCGATCAAATCATTCCAGGCTGGCGGCTTCGAAGCGCTGGTTGAAACCGCACTCGGCGCCGCCGCGCACCGCTCGGCCGAAATGGCCGAACAACTGGGCAAATAAAGGAGCCTTACATGATCGGATTGAACACCGCAGCGGTTTACGTGCTGCAAACCCTCGGCAGCCTGTACCTGCTGATCGTGCTGCTGCGCTTCGTCCTGCAACTGGTGCGGGCGAACTTCTACAACCCGCTGTGCCAGTTCGTGGTCAAGGCCACCCAGCCGCTGCTCAAGCCTTTGCGCCGGATCATCCCGAGCCTGTTCGGCCTCGACATGTCGTCGCTGGTGCTGGCGATTCTGGTGCAACTGCTGCTGATGGCGCTGACCCTGCTGCTGACCTACGGCACCACTGGCAACCCGCTGCAACTGGTGATCTGGTCGCTGATCGGCGTCACTGCGCTGTTCCTGAAGATCTTCTTCTTCGCCCTGATCATCAGCGTGATCCTGTCGTGGGTTGCACCGGGTAGCCACAATCCGGGCGCCGAATTGGTCAACCAGATCTGTGAGCCGGCGCTGGCACCGTTCCGCCGCTTCCTGCCGAACCTCGGCGGCCTGGACCTGTCGCCGATCTTCGCCTTCCTTGCGCTGAAATTGATCGACATGCTGGTGATCAACAATCTGGCGGCGATGACGATGATGCCGGAGATTCTGCGTTTGCTGATGTGAGGTGAGAGGGATCGGCGCTCGGCTTGATATGGCGTCGTCTGCGCCCCTCACCCCAGCCCTCTCCCAAGGGGGAGGGAGCCGATTTGTGTTGAGCTCAAGATTGGAGTTCGACTCGCAATTATCAGGTCGGCGCAGTTCGACAGAACACCTTGGTCAGTCCCCTCTCCCTCTGGGAGAGGGTTAGGGTGAGGGCTGCTTGCCGCTAACCCCCCCGGTCTTTAGACTTACGCCTCATTTCAACGAGAGCAGGGTCGATGCCAACTGCCTTTCCCGCCGATTCTGTTGGTCTGGTAACGCCGCAAACCGCGCATTTCAGCGAACCGCTGACGCTGGCCTGTGGGCGTTCGCTGGCCGCTTATGACCTGATTTATGAAACCTACGGCACGCTGAACGCCCAGGCGAGCAACGCCGTGCTGATCTGCCACGCGCTGTCCGGTCATCATCACGCCGCTGGTTATCACAGCGTCGACGACCGCAAGCCCGGTTGGTGGGACAGCTGCATCGGCCCCGGCAAGCCGATCGACACCAACAAATTCTTCGTCGTCAGCTTGAACAACCTCGGCGGCTGCAACGGTTCCACCGGCCCGAGCAGTATCAACCCGGAAACCGGCAAGCCGTTCGGCGCCGATTTCCCGGTGCTCACCGTGGAAGACTGGGTGCACAGCCAGGCGCGTCTGGCTGACCTGCTCGGCATCGGCCAGTGGGCAGCGGTGATCGGCGGCAGCCTCGGCGGCATGCAAGCCCTGCAATGGACCATCACCTACCCGGATCGCGTGCGGCACTGCCTGGCGATCGCCTCGGCGCCTAAATTGTCGGCGCAGAACATCGCCTTCAACGAAGTCGCGCGTCAGGCGATCCTCACCGATCCGGAATTCCACGGCGGCTCGTTCCAGGAAGCCGGCGTGATCCCCAAGCGCGGGCTGATGCTGGCGCGCATGGTCGGCCACATTACCTATCTGTCCGACGACTCCATGGGTGAGAAATTCGGCCGTGGCCTGAAGAGCGAAAAGCTCAACTACGACTTCCACAGTGTCGAGTTCCAGGTCGAAAGCTACCTGCGTTATCAGGGCGAAGAGTTCTCCGGGCGCTTCGACGCCAATACCTATCTGCTGATGACCAAGGCGCTGGATTACTTCGATCCGGCGGCGAACTTCGACGATGACCTGGCGAAAACCTTCGAAAACGCCACAGCCAAATTCTGCGTGATGTCGTTCACCACCGACTGGCGCTTCTCCCCGGCGCGCTCGCGGGAACTGGTGGATGCGCTGATGGCCGCGCGCAAGGACGTCAGCTATCTGGAAATCGATGCGCCGCAAGGCCACGACGCCTTCCTGATTCCGATCCCGCGTTACTTGCAGGCGTTCGGCAATTACATGAACCGCATTTCGTTGTGAGAAAGCCATGAGAGCTGATCTGGAAATCATCCAGGAATGGATCCCCGCCGGCAGCCGCGTCCTCGACCTGGGTTGCGGTGACGGCGAGCTGCTGACCTGGCTGCGCGACAACAAGAACGTCACCGGTTATGGCCTGGAAAACGACGCCGACAATATTGCCGAGTGCGTGGCCAAGGGCATTAATGTCATCGAGCAGGATCTGGACAAGGGCCTGGGCAACTTCGCCAGCAACAGTTTCGACATCGTCGTCATGACCCAGGCCCTGCAAGCGGTGCATTACCCGGACAAGATCCTCGACGAAATGCTCCGGGTCGGCCGGCAGTGCATCATCACTTTCCCCAATTTCGGCCACTGGCGCTGCCGCTGGTATCTGGCGAGCAAGGGCCGCATGCCGGTCTCGGAATTCCTGCCCTACACCTGGTACAACACGCCGAACATCCACTTCTGCACCTTCGAGGATTTCGAAGAACTGTGCCGCGAACGTGATGCGAAGGTCATTGATCGGCTTGCCGTGGATCAACAGCACCGGCACGGGTGGGCCAGTAAGCTATGGCCTAATCTGTTAGGTGAAATCGGTATCTACCGCGTCAGCAGTCCGCAGTTGGCGGACCACCGAGTCGCGGTCTGAGCCTGGGCATTTGAAGGAGCACGAACATGAGTCGTCTAGCGTTGCTGTTACTCACCGCCTGCCTGAGCGCCAGCGCCGT
Source organism: Pseudomonas sp. PS01270 (assembly GCF_029959775.1). NCBI lineage: Bacteria > Pseudomonadati > Pseudomonadota > Gammaproteobacteria > Pseudomonadales > Pseudomonadaceae > Pseudomonas > Pseudomonas sp. PS01270. The sequence continues at coordinate 60,041 of NZ_JASCPT010000012.1, forward strand.
GGCGGCGGACGTCATCAAAGGTGAACGCAAGGAAACCTTCGGCGACATCACGGTGCACTACAACACTTTCAACTCGACGTTCCTGCAACCGGACATCGCCAAGGCTGCCGAGCTGATCCGCAGCAAGAACCAGGGCGTGATCAACGTCTCGGTGGTCAAGGACGGCAAACCGGTGATCGCCAGCGTCACCGGCACGATCAAGGACCTGACCAGCAACAGCGTGGCGCTGAAATTCCGCCAGGTCACCGAACAGGGCGCAATCTACTACATCGCCCAGTACCCGGTGCCGCAGCAGGAAACCCGCACCTTTGAAATCAAGGTGCAGAACGGCGACAAGATCAACACCATCAATTTCAACCAAGAACTCTTTCCCGGCGAATGATGAACTTCAAGCAGCTCGTACTGGCCAGCCATAACGCCGGCAAACTCAAAGAACTCCAGGCCATGCTCGGCGACTCGGTGCAACTGCGCTCGATTGGCGAGTGGAGCAAGGTCGAACCGGAAGAAACCGGCCTGTCGTTTGTCGAAAACGCGATCCTCAAGGCCCGCAATGCCGCGCGCATTTCCGGGCTGCCGGCACTGGCCGACGACTCCGGGCTGGCAGTGGATTTCCTTGGCGGTGCGCCGGGCATCTATTCGGCGCGTTATGCCGACGGCCAGGGCGATGCGGCGAACAACGCCAAACTGCTCGATGCACTGAAGGGCGTGCCGCAAGCAGAGCGCGGCGCGCAGTTCGTCTGCGTGCTGGCACTGGTGCGCCACGCCGATGATCCGCTGCCGATTCTCTGCGAAGGCCTGTGGCCCGGGCGCATTCTCACCGCTGCCAGCGGCGAGCACGGCTTCGGTTATGACCCACTGTTCTGGGTGCCGGAGCGCGACTGCTCCAGCGCCGAACTGAGCCCGGCCGACAAGAACCAGATCAGCCACCGCGCCCGTGCAATGGATCTGCTGCGCCAGCGTCTGGGCTTGAAATGACCACTGATTCTTCCGCGTCGTCGCTGATCATCGGCGGCGCCGCGTCCTCGCCTCGGGCACCGCTGCCAACCCTGCCGCCCCTGGCGCTGTACATCCACATCCCGTGGTGTGTACGCAAATGCCCGTATTGCGATTTCAACTCGCACACCGCCAGTCCGGTGCTGCCGGAGCAGGAATACGTCGACGCGCTGCTGGCCGATCTCGATCAGGATCTGCATGCGGTGTATGGCCGTGAGCTGACTTCGATTTTCTTCGGTGGCGGAACGCCGAGCCTGTTCAGCGCCGAAGCCCTCGGGGGGTTGTTGAAGGGCGTCGAACAGCGCATCCCGTTCGCCGCCGACATCGAAATCACCCTTGAGGCCAATCCGGGCACCTTCGAGCAAGAGAAGTTTGTTGCTTATCGCAAGCTGGGGATCAATCGCCTGTCGATCGGTATCCAGAGTTTCCAGCAGGAAAAGCTTGAGGCCCTCGGCCGCATCCACAACGGTGACGAAGCCGTGCGTGCGGCAGGCATGGCGCGGCAGGCCGGGTTCGATAACTTCAACCTGGACTTGATGCACGGTTTGCCCGATCAGTCGCTGGACGATGCCTTGAGCGATCTGCGCCAGGCCATTGCGCTGAAACCGACGCACATTTCCTGGTATCAGCTGACGCTGGAGCCGAACACGGTGTTCTGGAACCAGCCGCCAGTGCTGCCCGAAGACGACACCCTGTGGGATATTCAGGAAGCCGGCCAGGCGCTGCTGGCCGAGCACGGTTACGCGCAGTACGAAGTGTCGGCGTATGCCCAGGCCGGTCGCCCGGCGCGGCACAACCTCAATTACTGGAGTTTTGGCGACTTCATCGGCATCGGCGCCGGCGCCCATGGCAAGCTGAGTCACCCGGACGGGCGCATCGTGCGCACATGGAAAACCCGCCTGCCGAAGGACTATCTGAACCCGGCGAAAAGCTTTCAGGCCGGCGAGAAATCGCTGAGCAATGACGAGATGCCGTTCGAGTTCCTGATGAACGCCCTGCGCCTGACTGCCGGGGTCGAATCGCGCCTGTATCCGGAGCGCACCGGCCTGTCGCTGGAGACCCTCGCCGAAGGCCGGCGCCAGGCCGAACAAAGCGGCCTGTTGCAGGTCGAACCGTCACGCCTGGCGGCGACCGAACGCGGCCAGCTGTTCCTCAACGACTTGCTGCAACAATTTCTGAACTGACTTCAGCTCAAAGGGAAAACGCATGGACTTGATACTCGACCTGCTGGCCACCGTCTCCCGCTGGAGCCGCAGCAATCTCTCGGAAATCGCTCTGGCGCTGGTCGGTTGCCTGCTGGTGCTGTTCGGCGCTGACTTCAAAGGCTGGGTCGAGCAACGCCTGGGCAGCATCGCCGGCGCCCTGCGCGTGCCCCTGATGGCCCTGCTCTGCCTGATCGGCAGCGGCGCCGCGCTGATCTACGCCACGCCGTGGGTGATCAAAGGCCTGAGCCAGTTCAACAACTACAGCCTGGCGCCGGTGCTGTTGGTGGTACTGGTACTGATCGGCGTCGTCGCCGACCGCCGCTGAACCCGCAAACACCCCAAAACGAAATGTGGGAGCGAGCCAGCTCGCGAAGGCGTCATGACATCCAACATCATCGTTGATTGTCAGACCGCTTTCGCGAGCAGGCTCGCTCCCACAGTTGATCGAAATGAAAGGGAAGTTCATGAGTAAAAAACTACTGGATGAGACGAGCAAATTTCTCAGCTTCGTGTTGCGTCACCAGCCTCAAGCGATTGGTCTTACGCTGGATTCGGATGGCTGGGCAAATATCGACGCACTGATTCATGGTGCTGCGCGTGACGGTCGCAATCTCGATCGCGATTTGATTGAAACAGTGGTGGCAAGTAGCGACAAAAAGCGTTTTGCGATTTCCACTGACGGCTTGTGCATCCGCGCTGTTCAGGGCCATTCGACGAAGACTGTCGAGTTGCAGTTCGACGAGAAACACCCACCGCAAACGCTGTATCACGGCACAGCGACGCGTTTTCTCGATTCGATCAATGAACAAGGTCTAATCCCTGGATCACGCCATCATGTGCATCTTTCGGAAGAGATCGTCACTGCCACTTCCGTAGGTCAACGCTACGGCAGCGTAGTGGTCCTCGCAGTCGCGGCGCAGCAGATGCAGGAAGGAGGCTTCAAGTTCTATCAGGCCGAAAACGGCGTGTGGCTGACAGACCACGTACCTGCGCGCTTCATGACAAAACTGTAAATCCGAGATACTCACAACTACTGTAGGAGTGAGCCTGCTCGCGATAGCTGTTTGACACTCAACATCCACGCCGACTGACACACCTCTTCGCGAGCAGGCTCGCTCCCACTATCGGGCCATGGTTCAATGATTCTTCGATAAGCGGCTCTGCGCCTGCAGGATCGCCTTAAGGCCAACGGAATCTTTGCAGCCCAGCGCTATCGCTTTATCGAAGTGTTCGATATTCCCGCTGTCGCGCAGATCGCTGCCATTCACACGAGTCAACGCGAGTATGTAGTAGGCCTCAGCCCGGAACTGGTCTTCGGACAATACCAGGCCAGCTGCGCGGGCTCGCATGGCGGCCATCGGCCCGACCCTGCCGGCAGGCGCCCCGTTTTCTTCAAAACACAGCGAACGTTTGGCCTGCAACGGATAGTCGTCAGCCTGCGTATCAGGCTTGAGCAGCAACTGCTCGAGAGACTGCAAGAATTTCAAATGATCAGGATTTTGCGCATCAAATCGTTCATACGCCTTGTCGCACAAATGGTAATAGCCCACCGCAGCCGCTAACAATCCATCATCCATGGCCTGCTGATAAAGACCACAGGTCTGTAAGCGCGTCTGCTCGGAAAACATCGGGTTGTCCTGCAGGCTGGCCAGAAAATAGGTGGCCAGCGTGTGCCCGCCGTCCGACGCATGCTTGAGGTTATCCACAAGAGCCTCGAGATCACCCTCGGCAACGCGCAACTGTTCAGGGGTGTATTGCACGCTTTCCCCGGCGGCCTCACGCTTGATCCGGTCATTAGCGTCGCGCTCGATCTTTGCCGCCGTTCTCTGCGCACTCGCGAAGTATTCCTCGGGGCTGACTACCCGTTCGCACGCTGCGCAAAACAGCAGACCCAGAACTACGGTGCAGGCAAAAATGGCTTTCAAGATTTGTCTTCCTTTACAAATGGGGCCTCGAGCTATCGGCGGATCATGGCCAAACTTGAGCGAACCCCAGAAACAACTGTAGGAGCTGCGGCACGCTGCAACCTTTGATCCTCAAAATCAAGATCAAAAGATCGCAGCGCGCCGCAGCTCCTACCGGGGTGTTGCGTGATGCTTAAGACAGTTTTTCGAACTTCAGATCCCACACGCCATGGCCAAGACGTTCGCCGCGGCGTTCGAACTTGGTGATCGGGCGTTCGGCCGGGCGTGGGACGCATTTGCCGTCTTCGGCAAGGTTGCGGTAGCCGGGGGCGACGTTCATCACTTCCAGCATGTACTCGGCGTACGGTTCCCAGTCGGTGGCCATGTGCAGAATGCCGCCAACCTTCAACTTGCTACGCACCAGTTCGGCGAACGAGGCCTGGACGATGCGGCGCTTGTGGTGGCGGCTCTTGTGCCACGGATCCGGGAAAAACAGCATCAGGCGATCAAGGCTGTTGTCGGCGATGCAGCGGTTGAGCACTTCGATCGCGTCGCAATCGTAGACCCGCAGGTTGGTCAGCCCTTGGGTCAGCACGCCATTGAGCAGCGCGCCGACACCCGGACGGTGCACTTCAACACCGATGAAATCCTGCTCTGGAGCAGCAGCGGCCATTTCCAGCAGCGAGTGGCCCATGCCGAAACCGATTTCCAGCGAGCGCGGCGCCGAGCGGCCGAACACCTGGTCGTAATCGACCGGCGCATCGGCCAGCGGCAGCACGTACAGCGGCGCGCCCTGGTCCAGGCCGCGTTGCTGGCCTTCGGTCATGCGCCCGGCGCGCATCACGAAGCTCTTGATGCGACGGTGTTGGCGCTCGTCGCCTTCGTCCGGCTGGACAGGCGTGTCGTTCGATTCAGTCATCAATGGCTCTTACTTGATCAGACCATCCAGCGGCGAAGAGGCGCTGGCATAGAGTTTTTTCGGCATGCGGCCGGCGAGGTACGCCAGGCGACCAGCGACGATGGCGTGCTGCATGGCTTGCGCCATCATCACCGGTTGCTGGGCGTGGGCGATGGCCGAGTTCATCAGTACGGCGTCGCAACCCAGTTCCATGGCGATGGTCGCGTCGGAAGCGGTACCGACACCGGCATCCACCAGCACCGGGATCTTGGCTTCTTCGAGGATGATCTGCAGGTTGTACGGATTGCAGATGCCCAGACCGGAGCCGATCAGACCGGCCAGCGGCATCACGGCGATGCAGCCGATTTCCGCCAGTTGCCGGGCGATGATCGGGTCATCGCTGGTGTAGACCATCACGTCGAAGCCTTCCTTGACCAGGGTTTCGGCGGCCTTGAGGGTTTCGATCACGTTGGGGAACAGGGTTTTCTGGTCGGCCAGCACTTCCAGCTTCACCAGATTGTGGCCGTCGAGCAGCTCACGCGCCAGGCGGCAGGTGCGCACGGCTTCGATGGCGTCATAGCAACCGGCAGTGTTCGGCAGGAAGGTGTAGCGCTCCGGCGACAGCACTTCAAGGAGGTTCGGCTCGCCTTCGATCTGGCCCAGGTTGGTGCGGCGTACGGCGAAGGTGACGATCTCGGCACCCGAGGCTTCGATGGCCTGGCGGGTTTCTTCCATGTCACGGTACTTGCCGGTACCGACCAGCAAACGCGACTGGTAAGTACGACCGGCCAGCACAAAAGGCTTGTCGCTACGAACAATGCTCATGGGGAATCCTCTTTAAGGGTGAGGGTCTTGCAGATTCTGTGCCCTTGCGGGCCGGGACAATCAGCCGCCGCCGATGGCGTGGACCACTTCGACGTTGTCGCCGTCGTTCAACGTGGTATCGGCATGCTGGCTGCGCGGGACGATGTCCAGATTGAGCTCTACGGCCACACGGCGCCCGGTCAGCTCCAGACGAGTGATCAGGCCCGCAACGGTTTCACCGTCGGGCAATTCAAAGGACTCACCGTTCAACTGAATGCGCATGCACAACGCCGCCATCATTTTTAGGGGCTGGCATTCTAGCCCGATCATGACCTAAAGGTCAGTACCAAGCGTCAAGCGGTTAGCTGCAAGCGCCAGGCGGCGAGGCCGAGGCAAACCCAACCGGTGAGAAACGCGAGGCCACCAAACGGCGTGATGATGCCGAGTTTGCTGATGCCGGTCATGGTCAGCAGATACAGGCTGCCGGAGAACAACACAATGCCGACGGTGAAGGACAGGCCGGCCCAAGTAATCAGGCGCCCCTGAATCTGCGTGGCCAGCAGCGCAACGCCGAACAGCGCGAGTGTGTGCACCAGTTGGTAGGTGACGCCGGTGTGGAAAATCGTCAGGTATTCCGGCGTCAGACAGTTTTTCAGGCCGTGGGCGGCAAACGCACCGAGCGCAACACCGGTGAATCCGAAAAAAGCGGCCAGCATCAAAAAGCCACGCAGCATGGGGAACTCCAGTCAGACGCCATCGGCAGGGTCTGTATAATGGCCCGCTCCACGGGTTCGGCCAAGCCATCTCTATGCTGCGTTCAATTTTCCGTCGTCTCACGAAGGCTCTGCTCTGGTTCGCCGGCGGCAGCGTCTTGCTGGTGCTGGTGTTCCGCTTCGTGCCACCGCCGGGTACGGCGTTGATGGTCGAGCGCAAGGTCGAATCCTGGGTCGACGGCGAGCCGATTGATCTGCAGCGCACCTGGAAACCTTGGGGCGAAATCTCCGATGACCTGAAAGTGGCGGTAATTGCTGGCGAAGACCAGAAATTCCCCGAGCACTGGGGCTTCGATCTGCGCGCGATTCAGGCCGCTCTGGCCCACAACGAACTGGGCGGTTCGATTCGCGGCGCCAGCACCTTGAGCCAGCAGGTGTCGAAAAACCTCTTTCTCTGGTCCGGCCGCAGCTATCTGCGCAAAGGCCTGGAAGCGTGGTTTACCGCGCTGATCGAGGTGTTCTGGCCCAAGCAGCGGATTCTTGAGGTGTACCTGAACAGCGTCGAGTGGGATGACGGCGTGTTTGGCGCTGAAGCGGCGGCCCGCCACCACTTTGGCGTGAGCGCGAAGTCATTGTCGCGCCAGCAGGCGAGTTATCTGGCCGCCGTACTGCCCAACCCACGGGTGTGGAGCGCGAGTCATCCGACCGGTTATGTATCGCGACGTGCCGGGTGGATTCGGCAGCAGATGAGTCAGTTGGGCGGGGACAGTTATTTGCTGGGGCTGAATGATTCGCGGCGGACGCCTTGGGCTGAATAACACCGAAATTCCAATGTGGGAGCGAGCCTGCTCGCGAATGCGGTGGATCATTCAGCAGTGGCGGTGACTGACACTCCGCTTTCGCGAGCAAGCTCGCTCCCACATGGGTTTTGCGTGAAGCCAGAAATGAAAACGCCCCGATCATCGCTGATCGGGGCGTTTCTTGTTGCGGATTCGCCGGTTACGCGGCGATCGACAACTTGAGCTTGTTCATCGCGCTCTTTTCGAGCTGACGGATTCGCTCGGCCGACACGTTGTACTTCTGCGCCAGATCGTGCAGCGTGGCTTTTTCTTCTGCCAGCCAGCGCTGGTAGAGGATGTCACGGCTACGCTCGTCCAGCACTTCCAGTGCTTCGTGCAGGTTGGTGTTCGAGTTGTCGCTCCAGTCGGCATCTTCCAGTTGACGCGCCGGGTCGTACCGGTGGTCTTCCAGGTAGTTGGCCGGAGACTGGAAAGCGCTGTCGTCGTCGGCTTCAGCAGCCGGGTCGAAGGCCATGTCGTGGCCGGTCAGGCGGCTTTCCATCTCGCGCACTTCACGTGGTTCGACGCCAAGGCTTTCCGCCACACGGTGGACTTCCTCGTTGTTCAGCCACGCCAGACGCTTCTTCTGGCTGCGCAGGTTGAAGAACAGCTTGCGCTGAGCCTTGGTGGTCGCGACTTTCACAATGCGCCAGTTGCGCAGGATGAACTCGTGAATTTCCGCCTTGATCCAGTGCACGGCGAACGACACCAGACGCACACCCATTTCCGGGTTGAAGCGCTTGACGGCCTTCATCAGGCCGACGTTGCCTTCCTGGATCAGGTCAGCCTGAGCCAGACCGTAGCCGGAATAGCTACGGGCAATGTGTACGACAAAACGCAGGTGGGCGAGCACCATCTGCCGAGCCGCCCCCAAATCCTGCTCATAGTAGAGACTCTCGGCCAGTTCACGCTCCTGCTCCGGCGTCAGCAATGGAATGCTGTTGACGGTGTGCACATAGGCTTCCAGGTTCGCACCCGGAACCAGCGCATACGCAGGTTGCAAAGAATTGGTCATACGAAAAAACCTCCCACTCACATACTCGTGCCTCTCGGCACTGCGAAAAATTGACCGGGAACTCAGGTACAAGTTCCCATAAAAACCGCAAGGTCAATCACGCGCAAAAAAGATTCTACTTCGGCGCCAGCTCCCTGAGATGACGTGCGACTGCAATCCATGCACCGATATAACCCAACAGCACCGCGCCAAGCAAGAGCGACAGACCGTCGGCCACTGGCACGCCGGCCAGGGCGAAATCACTGCCGTACAAACCGGCCAGTCCGACCACCGCATCGTTCAGCCAGTTGAGGCCAAACGCCAATACACCCCAGGACAACAGCCCTGCACCGAAGCCATACAACGCGCCCATATACAGGAAAGGGCGGCGCACATAACTGTCAGTGCCGCCGACGAGTTTAATCACTTCTATCTCGGTGCGGCGGTTTTCAATATGAAGACGAATGGTATTGCCTATCACCAAAAGTAATGCAGACACCAACAACACCGTCAGACCGAAGACAAAGCGGTCGCCAAGCTTGAGGATGGCGGCCAGACGCTCGACCCAGACTAGATCAAGTTGCGCCTGTTGTACCTTCGGCAGCTCGGAAAGTTTTTGTCTTAATGCTTCGAGTGTCGGCTTGTCGACTTCGTTCGGTGTCACCAGCACCACACCAGGCAAAGGGTTCTCGGGCAGCTCACGCAGGGCTTCACCCAGGCCGGACTGCTGCTGGAACTCTTCCAGCGCCTGATCGCGGCCGACATATTCGGCATCAGCGACGCCGGGCATGCCTTTGATCTGCTCACGCAGTGCTTCACCCTGCTCCGGGCTGGCGTCGAGTTGCAGGTACAGGGAAATCTGCGCCGCGCGCTGCCAGGAACCGCCAAGACGCTCGACATTGTTGAGCAACAGCGACAATCCCATCGGCAGACTCAACGCCACGGCCATCACCATGCAGGTGAAGAAGCTGCCGATCGGCTGCTTGCCGAGGCGGCGCAGGCTGTCGAGAAGGCTGGCGCGATGGCTTTCGATCCAGGCGCGAAACAGCGTGGCGAAGTCCGGGCCGTCGTCATCGTCGTGCTTTTTCTTTTTCTGCGGTTGCGGATCGGCGGCCTTCGGGGCCACGCGCTCGGAAACCTTCGGACTGCGTGTCGCACTCATACCCCGGCCTCCCCGTCGCCGATCAGGCGGCCGCGTTGCAGGGTCAGCATGCGATGACGCATGCGCGCGATCAGTGCCAGGTCGTGACTGGCGATCAGCACGCTGGTGCCCAAACGGTTGATGTCTTCGAACACGCCCATGATCTCCGCCGCCAGACGCGGGTCGAGGTTACCGGTCGGTTCGTCCGCCAGCAGCAAGGCCGGGCGGTGGACGATGGCGCGGGCAATGCCGACGCGCTGCTGCTGACCGGTGGACAGATCGCCCGGATACAGATCGGATTTGTCCGACAGTGCCACGCGCTCCAGCGCCGAATCGACGCGCTTGGCGATCTCGACCTTGGACAGGCCGAGGATCTGCAGCGGCAAGGCGACGTTGTTGAACACCGTACGATCGAACAGCAACTGGTGATTCTGGAACACCACGCCGATCTGTCGGCGCAGGAACGGAATCTGCGCGTTGCTGATGGTGCTCAGGTCCTGCCCGGCGAGCAGCAGTTTGCCGCTGGTCGGCCGTTCCATTGCCAGCAACAGGCGCAACAGCGTGGATTTACCGGCACCGGAGTGACCGGTGACAAACAAGAACTCGCCACGACGGACTCGAAAGCTCAGCTCATGCAAGCCGACGTGACCGTTCGGGTAGCGTTTACCGACCTGTTCGAAACGAATCATGAACGCTCCCGCTCGGCAAACAGTGCCTGGACAAAGGGTTCGGCTTCAAAGGTGCGCAAATCGTCGATGCCTTCACCGACGCCGATGTAGCGGATCGGCAGGCCGAACTGCTTGGCCAGGGCGAAAATCACCCCGCCCTTGGCGGTGCCGTCGAGTTTGGTCAGGGCCAGGCCGGTCAGTTCGACGGTCTGGTTGAACTGCTTGGCCTGGTTGATCGCGTTCTGGCCAGTGCCGGCGTCGAGCACCAGCAGCACTTCGTGCGGCGCGTCGGCGTCGAGCTTGCCGATCACCCGGCGAACCTTTTTCAGCTCTTCCATCAGGTTGTCTTTGGTATGCAGGCGACCGGCGGTGTCAGCAATCAGCACATCGATGCCACGGGCCTTGGCCGCTTGCACGGCGTCGAAGATCACCGAAGCGGAATCGGCGCCGGTGTGCTGGGCAATCACCGGAATCTTGTTGCGCTCGCCCCAGACCTGCAATTGCTCCACGGCAGCGGCGCGGAAGGTGTCGCCGGCCGCCAGCATGACTTTCTTGCCTTCGAGTTGCAGCTTCTTCGCCAGTTTGCCGATGGTGGTGGTTTTGCCGGCGCCGTTGACGCCGACCACCAGAATCACGAAAGGCTTGTTCTGCGAGGCGATTTTCAGTGGCTGTTCAACTGGTTTGAGCATCGCTGCCAATTCGGCCTGCAGAGATTTGTACAGGGCGTCGGCGTCTGCCAGTTCCTTGCGTGCGACCTTCTGGGTCAGGCGCTGGATGATCTGCGTAGTGGCTTCAACGCCGACGTCGGCGGTGAGCAGTCGGGTTTCGAGGTCATCGAGCAGGTCATCATCGATGGTCTTGCGCCCGAGGAACAGGCTGGCCATGCCCTCACCGATGCTGGCGCTGGTCTTCGACAGGCCTTGCTTGAGGCGGGCGAAGAAACCGGCTTTGGTTTCTTCGGTGCGCGGGGTTTCGACTGGCGCTTCTACAGGGACTTCGACCGGAGCGACCGGAGCGACAACCGGCGCAGCGGCAATCGGCGCAGGCTCGGACGGCGGAACAACCGGGGCGGCTGGTTCAGAAATGATCGGCGCTGGCTCGACAACCGGCTCAGGCACAGGCTGCGCCGCAACCTCGGCAACCGGCGCAGGAATCACTGGCGTCACATGCGGCGCTGCTTCTTCAACCAGCGCGACCGGCTCTTCTGCCACCGGCAAGGTCAGCCACGGCTCGGCGGCGGGCGTCAGCGGCAGTTCGGGAGCGGCGGGCGCTTCCGGCTCGGCTTCAGCCTCCGGTTGCAGCACCGGCTCGGCGATCGGCAGCACAATCGGCGCCGGCTCTTCTTCTATTACAGGTGCTAGCGCGGGGGCCGGCTCAGGAATCGCGGGCGGCTGTTCGACGACGGGTTCCTGCGGTTTCTTCCGCAGCCATCCGAACAGGCTTTTCTTCTCGCCAGCCGCAGCTGGGCTCTTCTTGTCGTCGTTGGAACCAAACATGGAGGACGGCTATCTCACGGTAGCGACGCGCCAACAGGGCGCCCCGGCAAATAAATATTCGATGCAGAACAGACTGTGTTTCACCCAGCTTGTTCACGCGCAACATTTTGTCGAAGCGCCGAAGGCACCTCAAACTTCAATTAACACGAAGGACTGGAGCGGCATCGTCGGCGAAAACGCGCAGTTCAGATGAAAAACTGCTGCTATCCGCGACAAACCCATACAGCCTGACCGGGTGTCGAAACCTGATAGGCGTGGCCGCCAGTAAAACGGATCAGTATCCTAGCACCCTCTCGCCCGCCGACGCTAAGACCAAGCGGGCAGCCCAACAGGTTGAAAAACGAATGAATGCTCTTGCCCGCCGCGCTGCTGGCCTGCTGCTCAGCGCAGTCTGCCTGCCCCTTTCGGCCCTGGCGGCCGACCCGCAACCGACCCATGAATTCACCCTCGACAACGGCCTCAAGGTCGTCGTGCGCGAAGACCATCGTGCGCCGGTGGTCGTTTCGCAGATCTGGTACAAGGTCGGCTCCAGCTACGAGACTCCAGGCCAGACTGGTCTGTCCCACGCGCTTGAGCACATGATGTTCAAGGGCAGCGAAAAGGTCGGCCCCGGCGAAGCTTCGCTGATCCTGCGCGACCTTGGCGCCGAAGAGAACGCGTTCACCAGCGACGACTTCACGGCTTATTACCAGGTGCTGGCCCGTGATCGTCTTGGCGTGGCCTTCGAGCTGGAAGCCGACCGCATGGCCAACCTGCGCCTGCCGGCCGACGAGTTCGCCAAGGAAATCGAAGTCATCAAGGAAGAGCGCCGCCTGCGCACCGATGACAAGCCGATGTCCAAGGCTTACGAGCGCTACAAGGCCATGGCCTACCCGGCCAGCGGTTACCACACGCCGACCATCGGCTGGATGGCTGACCTCGACCGCATGAAAGTCGAGGAACTGCGCCACTGGTACCAATCCTGGTACGCGCCGAACAACGCCACGCTGGTGGTGGTCGGTGACGTCACTCCGGACGAAGTGAAAACCCTCGCCCAGCGTTATTTCGGCCCGGTCGCCAAACGCGACGTGCCACCGGCGAAAAAACCGCTGGAACTGGCCGAGCCCGGCGAACGCCAGATCACCCTGCGCGTGCAGACCCAACTGCCGAGCCTGATGCTTGGCTTCAACGTGCCGAGCATTGCAACCGCTGAAGACAAACGCTCGGTCAACGCCTTGCGCCTGATCTCGGCGCTGCTCGACGGCGGCTACAGCGGACGCATCCCGGCGCAACTGGAACGCGGCGAAGAGCTGGTCTCCGGCGGCTCGTCGGACTATGACGCCTACACCCGTGGCGACAGCCTGTTCACCCTGTCGGCCACGCCGAATACGCAGAAGAAAAAGACCATCGCCCAGGCCGAAGCCGGCTTGTGGAAACTGCTTGAGCAACTGAAAACCACCGCGCCGTCTGCCGAAGAGCTGGAACGCGTCCGCGCTCAAGTCATCGCCGGCCTGGTCTACGAGCGTGACTCGATCACCAGCCAGGCCACCGCGATCGGTCAACTGGAAACGGTCGGCCTGTCGTGGAAGCTGATGGACACCGAACTGGCCGATCTGGAAAGCGTGACCCCGCAAGACATCCAGAACGCCGCGAAAAAGTATTTCACCCGCGAACGTCTCAGCGTCGCCCACGTCCTGCCTTTGGAGACGACTCATGAGTGAGCGCAAAACCCCACGCCTGATGCTGCTTGGCCTGATTGCTGTCGCGGTGATCGGCTCGGCAGCGGTTTATTTGTCGCCAAGCGCTGACAGCAAGGCCAGCGAAGCACTGGATAACGCCAAGTCCAGCCAGAAACTGCAATCGCTGGCCGAACTCGACGGCAAGGCCCCGGCCAGCCGCAAGCTTGATGTGCAGACCTGGAACACTGCTGAAGGCGCGAAAGTGCTGTTCGTCGAAGCCCATGAGTTGCCGATGTTCGATATGCGCCTGATCTTCGCCGCTGGCAGCAGCCAGGACGGCAACGTCCCCGGCCTCGCGGTGCTGACCAACGCCATGCTCAACGAAGGCATCGCCGGCAAAGACGTCGGCGCCATCGCTCAAGGCTTTGAAGGCCTCGGCGCCGACTTCGGCAACGGTGCGTTCAAGGACATGGCGCTGGCTTCGCTGCGCAGCCTGAGCGCACCTGAGCAGCGTGAACCGGCGTTGAAGCTGTTCGCCGATGTGGTCGGCAAACCGACCTTCCCCGCCGACTCCTTCGCGCGCATCAAGAACCAACTGCTCGCCGGTTTCGAATACCAGAAACAGAACCCCGGCAAACTGGCCAGCCTGGAGCTGATGAAGCGTCTGTACGGCGATCACCCGTACGCGCATTCCAGCGATGGCAATGCCCAAAGCGTGCCGAAGATCACTGTCACGCAATTGCGCGAGTTTCATGCCAAGGCCTACGCCGCCGGCAACGCTGTGATTGCACTGGTCGGCGACCTGTCGCGAGCCGAAGCCGAGACGATCGCCAATCAGGTTTCCTCTGCCCTGCCGAAAGGTCCGGCTCTGGCGAAAATCGCCGCACCTCAGGAACCGAAGGCCAGCGTCAACCACATCGAGTTTCCGTCGAAACAGACCAACCTGATGCTCGCGCAACTGGGCATCGATCGCGACGATCCGGATTACGCCGCGCTGTCGCTGGGCAACCAGATCCTCGGCGGCGGTGGTTTCGGTACGCGCCTGATGAGCGAAGTGCGCGAGAAGCGCGGCCTGACCTACGGCGTGTATTCGGCGTTCAGCCCGATGCAGGCCCGTGGGCCGTTCATGATCAATCTGCAGACCCGCGCCGAGATGAGCGAAGGCACCCTGAAACTGGTGCAGGACGTGCTCGCCGACTACCTGAAAACCGGGCCGACACAGAAAGAACTCGACGATGCCAAGCGCGAACTGGCCGGCAGCTTCCCGCTGTCCACCGCGAGCAACGCCGACATCGTTGGCCAATTGGGCGCGATGGGCTTCTATAATCTGCCGCTGAGCTATCTCGACGATTTCATGCGTCAGTCGCAAAGCCTGACCGTAGAGCAAGTCCGCGACGCCCTGAACAAACACCTGAGCACGGAGAAAATGGTCATCGTCACCGCTGGCCCGACCGTGCCGCAAAAGCCGTTACCGGCCCCATCTGATAAACCTGCCGAGCAACCGCTCGGGGTTCCGGAGCATTAATGGCCACTCGAGCACCGAAAAAACCCGTGCAAAACGTGCACAACGGCGTGAACCAGCTGCGCATCATTGGCGGCCAGTGGCGCAGCCGCAAGCTGAGCTTCCCAGACGCACCAGGCCTGCGCCCGACCCCGGATCGCGTGCGCGAAACCCTGTTCAACTGGCTCGCGCCGTATGTCGAAGGGGCGAAAGTGCTCGACCCGTTCGCCGGCAGCGGCGCGCTGTTTCTCGAAGCGCTGTCCCGAGGCGCGGCCACGGCCCAGGCGCTGGACGCCAGCAACGTTGCGGTTTCCAGCCTGAAAGAACACCTCGGCACCCTGCGTTGCAGCAACGGCCAGGTGCAAACCGCCGACGCGCTGCGCTACCTGGAAACCCAGACCGCGACGCCGTTCGACCTGGTGTTCCTCGACCCACCGTTCAACCACAACCTGTTGCCAGCGGTTTGTGCTTTGCTGGAAGAGCGCCAATGGCTGGCGGCCGATTCGTGGATCTACACTGAAAGCGAAACAGCGCCATCGACGCTGGGCCTGCCGGGCAACTGGCGTCTGCATCGTGAACAGAAATCCGGTCGGGTTTTTTACGCGCTGTGGCAGCGCACGGCGGACATCGCCGGCTGACAAGGTCGCAAGCAACCTGCGGCGAGGGGGCGAGCTTCCTCGCCACAAGCCCATCGAGAATCATCGTGCCCCCTTCGCCAGAACGCTTCATCCCCGCCTTCGGCCTCGGCAATCCGCATCTGCAAACCCTGTGGGGGCCGCTGTGGCGCAAGACCGTGCACATCGAGCGCGAACGCGAACGCCTGTGGCTCGAGGACGGCGACTTCCTCGACCTCGACTGGCACGGCCCGCACAGCGCCGAGGCGCCGTTGGTACTGGTGCTGCACGGTTTGACCGGCTCTTCCAATTCGCCCTATGTGGCGGGCATTCAAAAGGCCTTGGCCGAGCAGGGCTGGGCCAGCGTCGCGCTGAACTGGCGCGGTTGTTCCGGCGAGCCGAATCTGTTGCCGCGCAGCTACCACTCCGGCGCCAGCGAAGACCTTGCCGAAGCCATCCAGCACCTGCGCGCGAAACGACCGTTGGCGCCGTTGTACGCGGTCGGCTATTCGCTGGGCGGGAATGTGCTGCTCAAGCATCTGGGTGAAACCGGCAGCAACAGCGGTGTGCTCGGCGCGGTGGCGGTGTCGGTACCGTTCCGTCTCGATCAATGTGCCGATCGTATCGGCCAAGGGTTTTCGCGGGTGTATCAGGCGCACTTCATGCGAGAGATGGTCGCCTACATCAGGAACAAGCAGCGTCAGTTCCAGCATGACGGACGCGAAGATGGCCTGGCGAAACTGGCCGCGCTCGGCTCGCTGGAAAACATGCGCACATTCTGGGATTTCGACGGCCGGGTTACCGCGCCATTGCACGGTTTCAATGACGCCGAGGATTACTACCGCCGCGCCTCGAGCCGCTACTACCTCGGCGAGATCCGCACGCCGACGCTGATCATTCAGGCGGCGGACGATCCGTTTGTATTTCCACACAGCCTGCCGCAAGCCGACGAGTTGTCAGCCTGCACCCGGTTCGAATTGCAGGCGCGTGGCGGTCATGTCGGTTTCGTCGACGGCTCGGTGCGCAGGCCCGGGTATTACCTCGAGCGGCGTATCCCGCAATGGCTGGCCGCACTCGGTCAATGAGCGCCGCATATCCCTTTCAGGAGTGAGCCTGCTCGCGATCGCGGTGTGTCAGTCTGGAAATTCAATGCCTGACAGGACGCCTTCGCGAGCAGGCTCGCTCCCACATGGGATCAGCGATGTTATTCGCCGGTGGCAATGCCGCGCGACGGCTCGTTGATCCACTCGCTCCACGATCCGGCATACAGCGCACCCAGCGGATAGCCAGCCAGGCACAGTGCGAACAGGTTATGGCACGCCGTCACCCCGGAGCCGCAGTAAGCGACCAGTTCCGACGGTGAGCGATCACCCAGTTTCGCGGCAAAGCGCTGCTTGAGCTGCTCCGCCGGCAAAAAACGTCCATCACTGCCGAGGTTGTCGGTGAACGCCGCGCACTGCGCGCCGGGAATGTGTCCGGCGACCGGATCGATCGGTTCCACTTCGCCCTTGAAGCGCGGCAAGGCGCGGGCGTCGAGCAGGGTCAGGGTTGGCTGGCCGAGGCGCTGCTGCAATTGTTCGGCGCTGAGCAACAGGCTCATGTCCGGCTGACCACTGAAGCTGCCCGGCGTCACGCTCGGCGGATCCAGGCTCAGCGGCAGGCCGGCGGCGTGCCAGGCTTTGAGCCCGCCATCGAGAATGAATACGCCGTCGCGCTTGCCCAGCCAAGCCAGCAACCACCACGCCCGCGCCGCGTATGCACCCGGGCCGTCGTCGTACAAAACCACATCGCTGTCGTTGCTGATGCCCCAGGCTTGCAGGCGCTCGATCAACACCGCCGGCTCGGGCAACGGATGACGCCCGGTCACGCCCTTCTCGACTTTACCGCTCAGATCCCGTTCCAGATCGGCGAAACTCGCCCCGGCAATATGCCCTTCGGCGTAGCTGCGCTGACCGTAATCCGGATCTTCGAGGGCAAAACGACAATCGAGAATCACCAGCCCCGGCTGCTCTTTGCGAGCGTCCAGTGCTTGTGGGCTGATCAACTGCGCAATCGACATAACGGGCTCCTGTGGAATTCGGCTGAAGGGTTTATTTCACGTCTTCGAGGGCCTGCGCCAGCGGCACGTAGAACTCGTCGAACAATGCGTTGACTTCATCCCGCGCCTGATCGGTAACAAACCCTGCTTCCAGCACCAGCACCTGATACACGCCACGCTTCACGGCCTGTTCGCTGAGGTGGTTGGAGTTTTCCCGGGTGGTGCACAGAAAACGCACCCACGAGGTCAGGATGATCCACGCATTGAGGGTCAGCGATTCGATCTGCACGCGATCCATTTTCAGAATGCCGGCGGCGACAAAACCTTCGTAGATAGCGGCCCCCTGGATCACGCAGCGCTGGGAAAAGCGCCGATAACGCGCGGCCAGTTCTGCATCGCTGTCGAGCAGATGCTCGAGGTCGCGATGCAGAAAGCGGTAGCGCCACATGGCCGAAAGCAGTTCCTTCAAATAGAAACGCTTGTCTTCGACGGTCGCCGGGCGGCCCTGGGGCGGACGCAAAAAGCTGTCCACCAGGGCTTCGTACTCACTGAACAACACGGCGATGATCGCCTGCTTGTTGGGGAAGTGGTAGTACAGGTTGCCCGGAGAAATCTCCATGTGCGCGGCGATGTGGTTGGTGCTGACGCTGCGCTCGCCCTGCTGATTGAACAGCTCCAGGCTGTTCTGAACGATGCGCTCGCTGGTTTTTATTCGTGGGGCCATGGCTTGAGCTTTAATTCAGAGTGCGTAGACGGCGCATCTTACGACCTAACCGGAAATGGATAAAACACTGACGTGCGCGGAAGTCGTTTGACTTTCTAGAGCTTAGACTCTAAAAAGTGCCCACTACAATAAAATCCGGAGCCCGCGATGACTGCCGACATTGCCTACCTGCAAACGCTGCAACAGCCTCTTGAAACCCTTGATCGGCAGTTCCAGGCACAACGGGCTGCGTATGCCGCCAACCCGATGCCGCCGGCCGCACAGCGGCAACAATGGCTCAAGGCTTTGCGCGATCTGCTCAGCGCTGAGCGGCAGGCACTGATCGACGCGATCAGCGCCGATTTCAGTCACCGCAGCGCCGACGAAACCCTGCTCGCCGAACTGATGCCGAGCCTGCACGGCATTCACTACGCCAGTCGTCACCTGAAAAACTGGATGAAGCCCTCGCGGCGCAAGGTAGGCATGGCGTTCCAGCCTGCTTCGGCGAAGGTGGTTTATCAGCCGCTGGGCGTGGTCGGCGTGATCGTGCCGTGGAACTACCCGCTGTATCTGGCCGTGGGGCCGATGGTCGGCGCCCTGGCTGCCGGCAATCGGGTGATGCTCAAGCTCAGCGAATCGACCCCGGCTACCGGCCTGCTGCTCAAAGAACTGCTGGCGCGGATCTTTCCCGAAGACCTGGTTTGCGTGGTGCTGGGTGAGGCGGATGTCGGCGTGGCGTTCTCGCGTCTACCTTTCGATCATCTGCTGTTCACCGGCTCCACCAGCGTCGGCAAGCACGTCATGCGCGCTGCCGCGGAAAACCTGACGCCAGTGACGCTGGAACTGGGCGGCAAATCCCCAGCCATTGTCTCCAGAGACGTACCGCTCAAGGACGCCGCCGAACGCATCGCCTTCGGCAAGACCCTGAACGCCGGGCAGACCTGCGTCGCGCCCGACTATGTGCTGGTGCCGGAAGACCGCGTCGGCGCTTTCGTCGAGGCCTATCGTCAGGCTGTGAAAGGCTTCTACCCGACCCTGGCCGACAACGCCGACTACACCGCGATCATCAACGAACGCCAACTGGCCCGGCTGAACGGATACGTCAGCGACGCGACCAGCAAGGGCGCGCTGCTGATCCCGCTGTTCGAACAAGGCCAGGGCCGACGCATGCCGCACAGCGTGCTGCTCAATGTCAGCGATGAAATGATCGTGATGCAGGACGAAATCTTCGGCCCGTTGCTGCCAATCGTGCCTTATCGCGATCTGGAGCAGGCATTCGCTTACATCAATCAGCGGCCTCGTCCTCTGGCTCTTTACTACTTTGGCTACGACAAACGCGAGCAGCATCGCGTACTGCACGAGACCCATTCCGGCGGCGTATGCCTGAACGACACCTTGTTGCATGTCGCTCAGGACGATATGCCCTTCGGTGGCATCGGCCCCTCGGGCATGGGCCATTACCACGGCCACGAAGGTTTCCTGACCTTCAGCAAGGCCAAGGGTGTGCTGATCAAACAGCGCTTCAACGCGGCCCGGCTGATCTACCCGCCCTACGGCACATCGATTCAGAAACTGATTCAGAAACTGTTCATTCGCTAAACGTTCGTCGACGCCGGGTAATAACAACAATGCACCCAAGCCTGACCGAAACACCCGCCCTGTCGCGCCGTGGCCTGCTGAAATTCAGCCTCGGCGCCAGCGCGTTTCTCGCCACCGCCGGCCTTGGCGCCAGCCTCACTGGCTGCTCGTCAAGCGTCAGCGCCAACGGCTTTGTGGTTTTGCGCGACGGCGATCTGCTGTTCCTGCGCGCGCTGATCCCGGTGATGCTCGACGGCGCCGTCGCCGCCGGGGAAATGCCCGCAGCGGTCGACGGCACGCTGAAGTCGCTGGACTACAGCCTCGATCACGTGTCGCCGGAAATGCTCAAGCTCACTCGGCAACTGTTCGATGTGCTGGGCATGGCCGTGACCCGTGGCCCGCTCACCGGCATCTGGGGCAGTTGGGAAAACGCCAGCCCTGAAGCGATGCGGCATTTCCTCGAACGCTGGGAGAACAGTTCACTGAGCTTGCTGCGCATGGGCCATAGCTCGTTGCAGCAGATGGTGATGATGGCCTGGTACACCCGCGCCGAGTCCTGGGCGCATTGCGGTTATCCCGGGCCGCCGAAGGTCTGAAACCGGGGCGCGGCCTTCGCGAGCAGGCTCGCTCCCACATTTGAAATGCATTCCCCTGTGGGAGCGAGCC